>DAOUGF010000473.1:0-20585 GCA_034429295.1 Chloroflexaceae bacterium | reverse complement strand
CCTGCGCCTCACCACTCAAGGATGGGCACACGCTCCTGAAAGCCTCCATAGCATTCTGCTGCGGCAGCGATCGCCTCCCGCTCAGCCGCGCTCCACTCGGTGAACGGGCTGAAGCTCAACGTCACGTTATCCTTCTTCAACGTGCGCCGCCAGGTGCCGGTCACCCGTCCGCCGGTCACGACGATCGGGTTGAAAATCCCGTTGCCTCCGGGCACAACCCGGCCGGCGTACGCCGGGTCGAGCGAGGCGCCGCGGTCGCGGTAGCCGATCAGGAACTCATCGAAGGGCGGCAGCAGAGCAATACTAGCGCCGTACTGCCCCGGCGAGGAAAGGGAGGAGCGGCTGGGACCGATGTGAGCTGACGCTACACAGCCTCGCCGGCTCCTGCTGGCCCTAAGCCTGAGAGCACGATCTTTCGGCAATAGAACGCTTCGGCATACCCGCTAGGCGAGCGCGCCTCGATCCCGCGCAGCCGCATCAGCCCCAGAAACGTCTCCGCGCTGAACCATGGCTTATCGCGTTGGGTGACGAAACAGTTCAGCAGGTGATCCACCTTCTGCCAGCAAAGCTCGTGGTCCAACTGCACGTAAAAGTTCCGGGTGCCAAGGTCGCCGTCATACTTTGGGATCTCGTACTCCAAGATCATATGGTCGCGGAAGGTGTTCCAAGTCAGCTCATTCACCAGGCGGTGGTCCTGATGCAGGTCATTCCGCGAGTGAGTGAAGATCAGATCAGGGTCAAAGGCCGCAAGCTGGGTGAACCAGGCTTTGATCTCCGCACCTTGGTAGGGGAAGTAGCCATCGCGGAACCCTTGGACGAGGATTTGGCACTGCGTGACGCGGCGCAGGAACGCCTCGGCCCCGGCCCGCGCCTCGGCGGCCCGCGTCTCGTCGGCGCTCAGCACCACCCAACGCACCTGCAAGCTGGGGTAGCTACGAGCCAACTTGAGCATCGTGGCCCCGCAGCCGATCTCAATATCATCGCTGTGAGCGCCCACGCAGAGCACCCGCAGCGCCCTGTCCGGCCGCAGCCCAAGGTTCACCCCAAGCATCGCGTGCCTCCCGTATCAGTTGTCGTCGGCGGCAGCTGTTGTGGGTACTAGAGCGGGCCGCGACGCGGCGCCGTCGACGGGGCGCAGCAGTCCCGTCTCCGCCAGGGACGCGGCGGCGGTCTTGATCGTCTGCCATTCCAGCCCCGAGCGCTCGGCGATCTCCAGCAGCCCGTGCCGACCATCGGAGAGGTTGAGCACCCAGAGCAGCGCCAATTCGTGCTGCTTGGCGGCCTGCTGCCCACCGACGCTCCCATAGAGGCCGCGCCTGCCGAGCTGCGGCTCGCACTTGGGGTTGGTGCTCAGGTACCTGCGGTTGTGCTCGAGCAGATCGAGCACCGCCAGGTAGAGCTGCAGCGACTCGGCTAGATAGGCCGGCTGCACAAGAGTGAGGTTGTCGGCGGAAGTATGATACTCGGGGAAGCGACCATAGGCTGTCCGCGTAAGGCTGCCCACCGGCAAATCGAAGCCGGGCGAGCAGTACTGGCGTTCGTCGTAGCCGTAGGGCGAGAAGTCGAACACGTTGTAGGGTCGGCCCGTATGCCGGAGCAGGTGCTGCACCGCGCAGTCGATCTCCGCGTCGCCGCGGCGGCTCTTTTTATAGCTCGGCGGGCCGCCATCGCCCACGCAGGCCACCACCAGCCCATGCTTGATCCGGGCGGCTAGGTGCTCGTGCAGCGCCAGCCAGGTGATCGCCCCGATCGAGCCAGGAATGAAGAGGAAGCGGTAGCTGTAGCGCAGGCGCTGCCCACGGAGCTGCGCCGCCAGGAAGGTGGCGAGGGCCATGCCTGAGAGGTTGTCGTTGCAGAGCGAGGGGTGGCAGCAGTGGCAGGAGATCAGCACCTCCTCCGCGCTCGTACCAGGGATCAGACACTCGCCGTAAGTCAGTGACCCTGGCTCCAGGGTGCTGTCGATCACAACCTCGTACTCGCCATCCGGCAGCGCCTCTAGGGCGCGTTGGCTCAGACAGAATCCCCATTGCTCCTTATAGTACGAGGTACGGTAAGGGATCAGTTCGGGCTGCTCGGGGAGCGTGTGGAGGTGGGCCTTCAGCTCCGCCAACGCCATGCGGCGGTGCACCGGGACGCTATAGCTCATCAGGTGCAGATTGTGGGCTTGGAAGTCAATCACCCGCTCGCCACGCGCATTCTTGACGTAGGCATCGCGGACGTTCCACTCCAGCGGCACTGTCCAGTCGAAGACTGGTGTCCCGCTCGGCACCTCGTGCAACTCCAGAGGGATATGCCGACCGATGAGCCGCAGCGAGCGCCGCACGCCCTCGCCGGTGATGCTGCGGCAGATCGGGTAGAGCTCCTCGATCAGTCGGTACATCGCCTGGCCGACCGACGGGGGCACCTCAGCCCATGGTGCGCTCGCGGGGGCGCTCATCTGGCGCCTCGCAGCGAGAGGCGGGGCTCGCTCGCCATCACGCCCTCCTCGACGTAGATGATCTTGCTGCCTTGGGGCTCGAAGCGCACCGGCACCGGCTGTAGCTCGGGCAGGGCGTCGAGGACTGCCTCGCGGCGCTCCTCCGCGACGTAGAGGAGCAAAAAGCCGCCACCGCCGGCGCCGAGGATCTTCCCGCCGCTGGCGCCGGCCGCACGCCCACGGGCGTACCAGTCATCGATGCGCGGGTTGCTGATGCCCGCGGCAAGCTCGCGCTTATACATCCAACCCGTGTGCAGGATCTCACCGAACGCCTCCAAGTCGTCGCTCAAGAGGGCCGCCCGCAGATCGTGGGCAAGTTCCACCATGCGCCGCAGGCTACGACGCTTGGCCTCGTCGCGCTCGGTATTGGCCCGCTGCTCCCGCAGCACGTCGGAGGTAGAGCGCGTGGCCCCGGTATAGAGCATCAGCAGGCGCTCCTGCAGCCGCTGCCGGGTCTGCGAGCGGCAGATCAGCGGGTCGACGAAGACCGTCTCGTCGGGGTTGAATTGGATGAACTGCAGGCCACCGAAGGCGGCGATGTACTGATCCTGCTTGCCGATCGGGGCGCGGCAGCGCTCGATCTCGATCTGGCAGGCCTCGCGGGCGAGGCGCTCGGCCCCGGCGAGCCGCCCCGTGTAGGCATAGAGCGCGTTGAGCAGGCCGACGATGTAAGTGCTCGACGAGCCAAGGCCGGTGCCTTGGGAGGGAATATCCGAGATTGAGGTGATTTCGATGCCACGCTCGCAGCCCACCAACTTCAGCGCCTCGCGGATCAACTCGTGCTGCAACTCGTCCACCGTATCGACGATCTCCGTCACCGAGTAGCTCGCCCGGATCTGGTGGTCGAACTTACGGTTGACGGTGATATAGATGAACTTGTCGATAGCCGCGCTCACCACCGCCCCCGGCTCATGCCGGTAGAAGGCGGCCAAGTCGCTGCCGCCGCCGGCGAAGCTCACCCGCAGCGGCGTGCGCGAGATCATCATCGCTGACCCCTTCCAACTAGGGAATGAGTTCCACCCTGGGGATCGGGACGATAAATCCTGCGCCCCAATCCCGCACATAGTCGAGTTGGGCGATGATCTCGTCCCGTAGGTTCCAGGGCAGTATCAGCAGATAGTCAGGCTTTGTCGCGGCGATACGTTCCGGCGGGTAGATCGGGATGTGGGTGCCGGGCAGGTACTTGCCGTGCTTGAATGGGTTGCGGTCTACCGTGTAGGCCAGCAGATCGCCCCTGATGCCGCAATAGTTGAGCAGGGTGTTGCCCTTGCCGGGCGCCCCGTAGCCAGCCACCACCTTGCCTTGACGCCTGAGGTCGATCAGGCACTCGAGCAACTGGAACTTCGTCTCATGCACCCGCTCGGCGAAGCCGGCGTAGCCCTCCAGGCTGTCGAGGCGCATGGCAGCCTCCTCCGCCCGCACCGCCTGCATTTGGGCGCTAGCGGCAGGGACGGCCGGGCCGGCGTGGCAGGCGTAGATGCGCAGCGAGCCACCATGGGTCGGCAACTCCTCCACATCAAAGAGCGCTAGCCCGTGGCGGGCGAAGATACGCTCGACCACACCAAGGGAGAGGTAGGAGAAGTGCTCGTGGTAGATGGTGTCGAACTGATTGCCCTCGATCAAGCGAGCGAGGTGTGGGAACTCCATGGTGATCACACCACCAGGGGCAAGCAGGAGTTGGAGACCGGCGACGAAGCTGTTGATATCGGGCACGTGGGCCAGCACATTATTGCCGAGCAGCAGGTCGGCTTGTAGCCCTTTTTCGCGCAGGCGAGCGGCCAACTCGCGCCCGAAGAACTCCACCACGGTGGGGATGCCATGTTCCTGGGCTACTTGGGCCACGTTGGCGGCTGGCTCGATGCCCAAGCAGGGGATGCCGGCCCGGCAGAAGTATTGCAGCAGATAGCCGTCGTTGCTGGCGATCTCGACCACCTGGCTGCTGGGGCCGAGCCCGAGCCGCTGGCTGATCATCGCCACGTAGCGCTCGGCGTGCTGCAACCAACTCGTGGAGTAGGAGGAGAAGTAGGCGTAGTGGCTGAAGATAGCGCCCGGCGAGATGTACTCCTGCAGCTGCACCAGAAGGCACCGGCCGCAGACGTAGGCGCAGAGCGGGTAGAAGGGCTCCATCTGGTTGAGCTGCGCGCGCTCGATATAGCTCTCGCAGGGGGGCGACATACCCAAGTCGACGAAGACGTGCTCGAGCGAGGCGCCACAGAAGCGGCAATCGCCGGTGCTGGCGCGGGTCTCGGGGAGCTGCACGGCCGTAGGCGCGGTCATGGTCGTCTCCTCCAGCTGGCTAGCTGCCGAGCATCGGCAGGAAGTTACCTGGCCTCACCTGCGAGGTGGGGCTCGACGCCGGCGCGGTGGGGCTCGGCGACGCCGCGGTGGGGCTCGGCGCGGGGGCCTCCTGATGGATGTAGAGCACGGCGTCGCCGTTGAAGGGCGCGATGAAGGTGCGGCTGTCACCGCCTATGGTTGTGGCGCCGATGATCTGCTCGCCCGTGGCTGGATTGAGCCACTCTACAGCCAGCTCACCGGCGGCGCCCGAGAGGTCAACGCTCACCGAGCCGCTGGGGAGGTAGACGAGATACTCGGCGCCGCTCTGGTTCGGGTTAGCTAGGCAGTAGCCGCTCGAGGCGAGGTCGCCGCGGGGCGTCATGGCGGCGAGGTTCATACGGCTGGCGTAGCTGCGGGCGTAGCCCATATTGCGGCGGATCGCCACCCAAACGGGGTCGTCAGGCTGGCGACCACTGCCCGGTCCGATCCCACGCGCCACACCGGCCTCGTCATACGGATCCATGAAGAGGAAGTTGAAGCCTCTGGTGAAATACTTCCAGACATCGGCGTACTCGCCGCAGATCCCGCACAGGTGGTCGGTATCGATCAGGATCACCTTGCGACCGTCGGCGACGGGTAACTCGCCCGCGATCGCGGCGTTGGGCGAGATCCAATCTGCGGCGCTAGCGAACAACTCGGCGTTCGAGCCGCCGGGGTATTCAACGGTCATCCCGACAGGGTGCTGCTGCGGCAGCGTCGCCTCGTAGCTCTTGATATAGTCGATCATATGGGCTTGCCACGCCTGCGATTCGCCATGGCTCTCGTTGCTGATCTCGAAGAGCACATTATCGAGATCGTTCACGGTGTCGAGCAGTTTGCGCAGATACTGCTCCTGTAGCGCAACGATCGCGGGGTTCGCCAGCGTATGGATCTCGTGACCCTCTCCATCGTTGTTGGAGTCGCCGTCAATGCCGTTGATGTTATTGTCCGCGTGGAAGGGGTGGCCAGGCCAGGGATTTCCTTGCCCCAAGTCCTTGTCCTCGATGCTCCAACCGTTGAAGAGCATGATCGACACATAGATGCCGCGGTCGCCGGCCTGGATCACACGCTCGCGCAGGCGGTCGAAGTAGGCCTGATTTAATTTGCTTAAGTCGTACTTAGGCTTGCCATCGAGCGCTAACCCGGGCCCGGTGCGCGCGTAGGGCATCGGGGTATTCCAGAACTCGCCCGGCAGCTCGGCGGTCCATTTCGCCTGCTCCCAAGCCCAGAGGCGAAAGAAGTTGTGGTTGTGCTGCTGGAGAAATTCGAGGTAGGCCTGGTATTCGAATGGGGGCGGCGGGTCGGTGGTGCCGTAATCCTGCAGGTTTGACCAGGTATGGGCTCCGGTGAGCCAGATAGCACGGCCGGACGGATCGCTGAAGTAGCGCGGATTATCCGGATGCACCCGCAGCGGCCCGGTGGCTGGCGTGGAAGCCTGAGGGATCGGGGTTATCACGGTGCCGGAGACGATGGGCGCGCTGAACAGTGGCTCCTGTGCAAAGCGAAGCAGCGCCGAGCCCCGCTCCTGGATCTGGCTGGAGATCATCTGCGCAACCCGCATCACCCGTCGCGGCCCGGCAATGGACGCACCGACTGCAGCGAAGGCGACAATCAACACCAATAGGCGCCCTCGCCAGTTCCAAAGCGAGCGTCCCATAGCAACTCCCTCCGACGCGCCACGCTTCCGGGGCGGCTGGCTCAAGCGCGGGGGCGGGTGAAGACCATGCATTCGGTGCTCCCCGGCTCCATGGGGACAAGAAAGCTACCCACGAGGATAAGGCCCCGCTCACTGAAGAAGTCGACGGTGAACTGCCGCGGCATCAGGCAGGGGTAATGCTGGTAGCCCGCCGCCGTCGTGAGCCAGCGCTCCAAGGTTGCGCGATCCATGCAGGCCTCGGTCACAATATCGAAGGCGACAAAGCCGCCCGGCCTGGTGACGCGGGCCATCTCGCTATAGTAGCGACAGATGGTGAGTGACGGCTGGCCCGGCAGCACCTTATGGGCCTGCACCAGATCGATCGAGGCCGTGGGCGTGTGGGCCAGCGAGCTCCCATCTGTCGGATGGGCGATGACGCCATAGCGCTCCACGAGCCAACGCTCCCAAGGCGGTGCCGTCTCGTAGATCTCGACGGCGGCCGGGCGGCAGCGCTGCAGGGCCTTCTCGAGGTAACGCCCGGAGCCAGGCCCGATCTCGCAGAGGCGCTCGATCGGGCCGGCGAACACGCCAAACTCGGCCATCTGGTCGATCGTGCTCTGCGCCGTGCCGACCTGATTGTGCTGCGCCTCGATATAATCCCCCAGCGGGAGCCCGGCCGCCTCCGCCGCCGCCAGGGTCTCCTCGAAGGGGATGTAGTCGCGATAGTCGGTGAAGGGCTTGCGACCCTTGCGCACCAACTCGACATCGGCGAAGTTGAGCACATAGTTGATGCTCTTCTGGGCCAACTGCTTGAACTCGGAGCTCACGGCGCCCCCCTATGGCTGATAGTGAGCCACCAGATGCGAGCGGTCGAGGTCCATGTGTGCGCCGCTAACCGGCCGCGGTGAGCCGACGGCCTGCTGCTCAAGGCGGCGATCTCTATCCCAGACCGCCCAGGGCATCCTCCCGCTCGCGTACATATCGTCGAACAGCTTCTTCTCTTTGAAGGTATCCATGCAGGCCCAGAAGCCCGGGTTGCGGTAGGTGACGAGCTGACCCTCGGCGATCAGGCGCTGAAAAGGCTCGATCACGAGCTCCTCACCCGGCCTGATGTAGTCGAAGATCGCGCGCCTGAGAATAAAGAAGCCGCCGTTAATCCAGAAGTCGCCGTTATCGATCGCCCCGATCCCCGTCACCAACCCGTCCTCGGTATAGCGCACGTGGTGAAAAGACTGCGAGGGGCGCACCGCGAGAAAGCTGGCAACCTTGTTCTGTCTGTTGAAATAATCCAGGTAGGCGTCGAGATCCAGGTCAGACAGCCCATCGCTGTAGTTCGCCATGAAAACATCATCGCCGATATAGGGTTCCACCGCCTTCAGGCGCTGGCCGATGTTGCTGTGGAGCCCCGTATCGACGAAAGTGATCGTCCAATCGGAGATGTCGTTGTTGTAGAGGTGCACGCGCCGGCCGCCCTGCGAGAGCACGAAGTCGTTGGAGAGGCACTCGTCGTAGTCGAGGAAGTAGCGCTTGATATAGTCACCCCGGTAGCCGAGGCAGAGGATGAACTCCTTGTGACCGAAATAGGCGTAGTACTTCATGAGGTGCCAGATCATCGGCCGGTAGCCGATATCCACCATGGGCTTGGGGATCGTCTCGGAGTATTCCCGCAGCCTGGTGCCGAGCCCACCACAGAAAAGCACGACTTTCACGGCATACTCCTGAACGTAGCGCGCTGTTACAGCCGCGGCTCGCCGCGCCGGGGCGCTAGTTATATTGCCTGAACACCGGCTTGACCGGCCGGCCCTCGAGATACTTCTCGACGCCCTCGTCGAGCGCGCGGCGGTAGATGTACAGCGCCTCGCCGACGCGAGCGACCGTGGCGTCGATAGCGGCGTCGTTATGGGCAAAGCTGACAACCATCGAGGGCATGAGCAAGCCGCGCCGAATCGTCTCCTGGAGAAAGAGCGTGCGGAAGGCCTGCGAGGGCCGGCGGCCCTCGTCGCGGGTGGCGTAGAGCAGGTTGCAGGGCCGACCGCTCAGCTCGAAGTAGCTGGCGAGACCGTGGGCGTCGATGGCGCGCTGCACGCCGGCGCGCAGCCGCTCGCCCTGTCGGTAGAGAACCTCGATCACGCCCTCGCGCTCGTAGGTCTCGATCGTCGCCAGGGTCGCGGCGAGGGTGTGGGTCTCGGCGCCGTAGGTGGTGGAGAGTAAAAAGACGCGCTCGCGGTTGTGGCTAAGCCCGCCCAACTCCATGATCTCACGGCGCCCCACCAGGGCTGCCACCGAGAAGCCGTTGCCCATCGCCTTGCCGAAGGTGGAGAGATCGGGGCTGAGGTCGAAGCAGTGCTGGGCGCCCTTGAGGTGCCAGCGGAAGCCGGTGACGATCTCGTCAGCGATCAGCAGGGCACCGTTGGCGTGGCAGAGGCGCTTGAGGGCGTGGAGGAAGTCGCCGGCCGGCGGCTCGGTGCGCTCCAACTCCAGCACCAGGCAAGCGATCTGGCCTGGATGCTGATCGAAGAGGGCCTGTGCGCTCGCCAAGTCGTTGTAGCGGAAGCTCAGGGTGAGCCGCTGCACCGCTTGGGGGATGCCAGCCGACATGGGAACGCTGCCGATGAACCAGTCGTCGACGGAGAAGAAGGGGTGGTCGGCGCAGACTGCCACTAGGTCGCGGCCGGTGAAGGCTCGCGCCAGCTTCACGGCGGCCGTGGTGACATCGGAGCCGTTCTTGGCGAACTTCACCATCTCGGCACTGTCGATCAGGCCAGCCAGCTTCTCGGCGCACTCAAGCTCGATCAGGGCTGGGCGGGTGTAGTTTTCGCCGAACTGCATCTGCCGGTAGGCGGCCTCCAGCACGGGCCGGTAGGCGTGGCCGAGGGTGACGGAGCGCAGGCCCATGCCGTACTCTATGAACTCGTTACCGTCCACGTCCCAGACGCGGCAGCCCTCGCCGCGCACGATAAAGCCTGGGGCGAGCTCGGGGTACTGGTCATCGCCCTTGGCATAGGTGTGGGCGCCGCCCGGGATCAGGGCATGGCTCTTGCGCTGAAGCGCTCTGCTTCGCTCGAACTGCATGCATCTCGCTCCTTTACCTGACGGTGCGGCGCGATGGCTAACTCGAAGAGTCGCCGGTACTGCTCCTCGAGGGCTGTGCGGTAGGCTGTCGTTCTGGCCGCCATCAGCGCCTTGATCGCCTGGCGGTCAGAGCTCATGGCGCTGAAGCGCTCCTTCAGTTCCTCAACCCTGAATGTGTCGATCGGCAGGCAGTAGGTCCGCTGTCCCATATCGGCCATGAGGTGCTCAACCTTCGGGTGGTACGAGAGGGCGAGCACTGGTATATTGAGCAACTGGGGCAGCAGCACACCGTGAAAGCGCGAGGCGACCACCAAGTCTGCCGCCGCGAGGTGAAGCATCAGCTCGTCCACAGTCGTGATAGGCGGGGCCATCACACGGGGGTCGGCGAGCGCCACGCCCTGGGCGGCGAGCAGCGCCCGCAGGTCGTCGATCACCGGGCCGTCCTGAAACACCTCGCCGGGGTAGAGCAGCAGATCATGGCCCGTTTGCAACAGCCAGTGGGCGAACGCCGCCAACTTTGTCAGGTACCCCATGTAGACGCTCTGGTCCCGCTCAGGCCAGATCCGCGGATCGAAGTAGGCCATGGCCCCCACGGCCACGATTGTGCGCCCGGATCGCCGCTCCGGGCGATGCTGGCACACATCCAGCGGCAGGCTGTGAGCCAAGTCGGGGAAGATAGGGCCGTCGGCGCGGAAGCCGAGGCCGGACAGCAGCTGCCGCGACTCCTTGTCGCGGTAGGAGCGATAGTCAGCGAGGGCAAGGGCCAGGCGAAACAGCCAGCGGCTCGCGCGGTGATCGATGGGGCCGGCCCCGACGCTCACAAAGCAGAGCTTCGCCCCTCGCGCCCGGGCGATCAGCGACCAGACGAGGATCGTATAGGGCTGGTGCCAGGGCCCGCCCCAATAATCGTCGAGCTGGCCGCCCCCCGAGATGAGCAGGAGATCGAGCCCGCGCACGGAACGCGACGCATCAAGGATGGAGAGCACCTCGAGCGGCGGCGCCAGGAGCAGCTTCGCCAGGCGACGGACCCAAGGGCGCCGGTCGCCACGAAAGCGCTCGGCGATCCGATTGAGCGTCAGCAGATAGGTCGGATTCCCCCTCGGCTTAAGCCAGCGCTGCGCCGACACCCTGCTGATCGGGAAGCTCGGGATCCCGTGGCGGCGCTCTGTGTCGGCCGGGTTGAGCGAGAAGCCCACAACTTGAGCAGCGGGATAGGAGCGACGGATCGTGGCGAGAACAGCCTGCTGGGTGGCCGCGTCGCCAAGGTTCCCCAAGCCGAAGGGCCCCAGCAGCCCGATCCGCAGCGGCGCTGTGTTCATCGCTGCCATACGAGCTTCCTGACCAGGCTCTGGCCCGCTAGGACAAGATCCTTGCCGAGCCACTTCCAGCGCCGGTAGCGTAGTACCCACGCGATGATATGGCCGTAGCAGCGGAGCTTCTCCTCCAAGCTGAGCGGTGTTAGGGTGATCAGCTCCAGATAGTGAGCCAACTGGGCAAGGTAGGGCAGGTTGAGCCGGCCCCGGTACTCGTCGCCGAACCAGTACATGCGCTGTCGCCAATCTGCGAACTGCACTGTGGATGCCCCCGGGTGGATGCGCCGGTAGAACAGCGGCTCCGGCAGTTCGTAGAAGGGCCCATACAGGCTCATGTGGACCAGCAGGGTGCGGTCAGAGTCTGTGTAGTTGCGCTGCAGGCCCGTGAGCCGCAGGATCTCGGCCCGCATCAGCCCATAGGTCTCCTCGCAGCGGTGGTCGAGCGCCGCCAAGCGGCTGAGGCGCTCGGAGGGCCTAGGCGCGCTGCCGGCGTCGTGGGCGATAATGTGCAGCGGCCGGCCCTCGGCGTCGATCACAACCACTCGGCTATGGCAGAGCACGACCTCGGGACGCGCCTCCATCAGCTCGACGCAGCGCTCGATCAGGGTGGGCGCCAGCACGTCGTCGTGGGCCGCCCAGCGAAAGTACTTGCCCCGGGCGTAAGTGAAGGTGAGGTTCTCATTGTTCGCCCCGCCGATATTGGTGGCGTTGCGGTAGTAGCGAACCCGCGGGTCGTTCGCGACAAAGCGCCGGCAGATCGCCTCCGTGGTATCGGTCGAGGCGTTATCGGAGATAATCAACTCGAGATTCCGGTAGCTCTGCGCCAGGATCGAGCCGATCGCCTCTTCCAGGTAGCGCTCGCCGTTATAGACGGCGAGGCCGATGCTCACGAGCGGGGTGGCGCCGGGATCGCCCATGGTCAATCACCTCGGTTCAGCGCCCTCATCAGCCGATCGCCCGCTCGTGGAGCTTGAGTGGGGCCACCGGCATGATCAGCCCATCCGCCGACCGGCGCTCGATCCACAGGCCGAGGTTCACCGCAAGGGCATGACAGAGCGTGCTGTGCAGGTCCTCGACTTGGGGCATGCAGTAGTTATCAACCCGGATCGACAGCGTGGCTAGCCTCGCAAGCACACCGCCATCGAAGCCAGTCAGCCCGACCGTCGTCGCGCCCTCCTGGTTAGCCCAAGCCACGGCCCGCAGCACATTGGGTGAGTTGCCGCTTCCGGAGATGGCGAAGACCAGATCGCCCGGCCGGTAGAGGCCACGCAGCTGCTCGACGAAGACGTCGGCGTATTCCTGATCGTTCGCGTAGGCCGTGAGCAGCGGCACATTGTCGGTAAGGGCGAGGGAGCGCACGCGCCGGCTCTGGGGTTTGGCCGTCCATTTCGTCAGGTCGCAGCTGAAATGCGAGGCTGTAGCCGCGCTGCCGCCATTGCCGAAGGTGATGATCGTGCCATCGCGCAGATACGTCGCCCAGAGCGCCTCGGCGACGCCGACGAGGGGCTCACGGGGGAACTGCTCGATCGTCGCGCTCATGGCGCGTAGATAGCCGTCGAGATCCTGCATCTTGGCCCACCTCTGCTAAGTGTTGCGCGCCCCTATTATTTCAAGGGGCGCTAACACCGCTCTAAATCCACCTGTGGCACAGCTGACAAACTATTTACGGCCGGCGCGTCGGGCTGCAGCGCGGCGGCATAGCGTCGCTCGAGCCGGGCAACGCTCGCCTCCCAACTATGCTCGCGCTCGACGTAGCGCCGCCCACCGGCCCCAAGCGCGCGGCGGCGGGCGGGGTCGGCCAGCAGGGCCAGAAGCGCCGTGGCGAACTCCTCAGCGCTCTCGGCCACCAGCAATTCCGCACCCGGCTGGGCGGCCAAGGCAACGGAGGCCTGCCGCGAGGCCACCACGGGTTTGCCCATCGCCATCGCCTCCAGCACTTTGTTCTGGACGCCGACACCGTAGAGTAGTGGGCAGACGGCCAGGGTAGCTCGGGCCATCATGGCCGGCATCGCCGGCACATAGCCGGTAACCATCACCCGCGGGTCGGCGTAGGCCCGTAGCCAGGCCGGCGGGTGCGCGCCCACGATCAGCACCCGCGTCGTCGGTCTGGCCCGCCAGACGAGTGGCATGATCCGCCGCAGTAGGAAGCGCGCGGCCGCCTGGTTGGCGTGATAGCTCATCTTGCCGCTGAGCAGCACTGTCGCCGGCTCGCCAGACTCTCCGGCGGGTGCAAAGTGCGCCAGATCCACACCGTTCGGCACCACCGCCACCGGCGCCAGCGCCCGGCGCCCATAGCAACTGCCGAGGATCTCGAGCGCCCGGGCATCCTCCGACGAGGTCGCCAGCACCTGCTGAAAGTGCTCGAGGCAGCGCACCTCGTAGCGCCGGGTGCGGGCCAGCTCGAGCAGGGCTAGGGCGCGAGTGCTCAGCGAGGGGCTCGCACGCAACGCCCGCTCGAATAGCAGGCTGATACAGTCCACCGAGTCGTACACCAGCGGGGGCGCGCCACCCAGCGCCGCGGCCGTCGCCAGCACAGGCTCGGCCGCGCGCAAATGCTCGACGTGGAGCAGATCGAAGGGCCGCTGGAGCGTATGACGGAGCGCCGCGAGCATGGCAGCGCTCAGGGTGTGGGCCGCCTGCAGGGGCAGCGGGCCGCGGGCCGCCCGCAGGTAGGCCAGCAGGCTCGTCGCAGGGCCTTGCGGCACGGCGACGATCTGCTCGCAGAAGGGACGCAGGGCCGCCAGCGCCTCCATGTCGGCTTGGCCGCGGGCGGGGGCCACGAGGCTCACCGTATGGCCGCGCTGCGCCAGCCCCAGCAGCAAATGGTAAGACCGCACGCGGATGCGCGAGGGCACGTACGGCGCGACGAAGAGCACGCGCATCAACCCCTCCTGGCGTCACCGCCGACCGGCGCGCCGGCCGGCGCCAGCCGCTCGTAGATCGCATCCACCTGCGGGTTCACCACCCGCCAGTCATAGCAGCGCTCAGCCAGGGCGCGCCCAGCGGTCGCGAGGCGGCGGCCATCCTCCGGCCGCCGCAGCAGGCGCACCAGCGCCGCAGCGAAGGCCGCCGGGGTGTCGCCAACCAGGAGATGCTCGCCAGGCGTCAGCTCGATCCCCTCGTAGCCGATGGTGGTGGAGACGATCGGGATGCCACGGGCCAGCGCGTCGAGGATCTTGACGCGCATCCCGCCGCCCGCCCGCACCGGCACGATCAGCGCGGCGCTGGCAGCCAAGTAGGGGCGCGGGTCGGCCACGTAGCCCGCCACCGTGATGCTCGGGTCGCGCTCGGCAAGGCGGCGCACGCTCCGCGGCGGTCGGGCGCCTACCACGGCGAAGCGCGCCTCTGGGACCTCCCGCCGCACGAGCGGATAGACCTCGCTGGCGAACCAGAGCACACCATCGACGTTCGGCGGCCAGAACATAGTCGCCATGCTCAAGATCATCCGTGGCGCCGGCTCGCGCTCTACCGGCAGCACGGCCTGTGTGTCGACAGCGATCGGGATCATGTCGGGAGGCGGCATCGCAGCGAGGCCCGCGAACTCCGCCTCGGCGGCGGCCAACTGGAGCGCCCAGCGGTCCGGCTCGCTCACGGCCATCACCGCGTCGAAGCGGCTGCAGAGCGCGCCCTCCAAGCGGCGCAGCCGTCGCGCCTCCAGGTCGAGCAAGATCCGCTTGGGCAGAAAGCCGCTCTGATCCGCCATGCGCTTGACGATCGTCCAGACCGCGTTATGCTCGTCGAGCACCCTGGCCCCGCCGGGGAGCCCCGCCGCGAAACGGGCCATGTTCAATTGGTCGGCATGGATGATGTCGTAGCGGGCGCGGGCTGTCAGCTCGGCGAGCAGCCGCTCCAGCTCGGGGGAGGCATCGCGGCGCAGGATGAATGAGTCGTTCGCGAACACGCTGCGCAGCAGATGACCGGCGTCGCGCAGCCGCGAGCGGGTAAACGGCACGGTGTAGATCTCGCGGCAGAGCGGGCGCAGCGTCTCGGCATGCTCCCGCTCCTGCGCCGAGCGCACCAGCGAGACTAGCGTCACCTCATGCCGTTGGGCGAGATAGCGCAGCAGGTTGTAGGTTTTGACCTTGGGGCCGCTGTCGAGCGGGAAGGGCACCACCAGAGTCAGGAGCAGCACGCGCATGGAGGCCCCCACATGCTCAGCGCACACGGTACACCGTCACGTCGCCACTTGCGAAGGCGGGCTCCAAGAGCGGCGAGTCGCCGACGGCGTAGCCGCCCAGCGCGCGCTCCTCGGCACCGTAAAGCAGATAGGTGACGTCAAACTCCCGCAGCAGCGCTAGGCGATCGGCGTCGTCAGTGGCCTGGTCGAAGAAGCGGCGCAGCGCCTCCTGCTTGCCGTAGTAGTCCACCGTCTGCGCCCAGTGGCCGATGAAGGTTCTAGCGTCGCTGCGGGCGGGCACATACTGGCCGAGGTGCAGCCCGCTGAGCACCACCGTCTCGCGATTCGCGTGAGCCTCCAACCAGGCGAGGACAGCGTCGTCGTGCTGCGAGATGAAGTACGGCGAGCGGTGGCGCGAGAGATCTACGAATCGCCAGGCGATCAGGTAGAGGTTGGCCGGGAGCACCGCCAGCACGAGCAGCAGCGGCGCCGCGCGGCGTAGCCAGGCCTGTCGCGGGGAGAGCGCCGGCAGCACGCGTCGGAAGAGCAGGCGGACGGCCAGCAAGGCGACGGGGATCTGCCATGTGTTGAGCATATGGATCTGAAAGTCGGTCGGCACGTAGAGCAGCAGAAAGCCGATCCCAAGCCAGGCCCACAGGAACAGGTCGGCGTCGGCGGCCGCCGGCCAACCGCCCAGCGGCGCCCCACGCAGCGCGCGCAGCGCCTCCCAGCCAATGCCGACCAGAAGCAACAGGAGCGGCAGGCCCATCAGGATCAGCAGGTGCGGCGGCGCCGGCGTATAGATCCCGGCGTTGGCGAATTGGGCGAGCACCTCGCGCCAGAGCGGATCCCGGCTGGTAAGGATCGTAAAGTAGAGTGCGGGCGGGGTAGCCACGGCGCCGATCAACAGCAGAGCGAGCCCGCCGAACCAGGGGATGCTCCGGTCGCGCAGGGCGATCAGGACAAGGGCCCCGGCAGGCACCAGGGTGATGATCAGCAGATCATAGGCGTGCTGCAGCGTCAGCGTCAGGCCGAGCAAGGCGGCCAACGCGGCGCTGGCCCAGGAATGGAGGCGCAAGGCTCGCAGGAAGAGTAGGAAGACCCCCATGATCAGCGCCGCAGCGATCAGAAAGTGTGGGAAGGCTAGCAGCGAGAGCACGATGTTCGGCTCGGCCACGTAGAGATCGAAGGGGAAGCGCACGTCGGGCAGGCCGTTGAGATACTTATCGACCACCCAGACCCAACCGAGGCCGGCGCCGCAGGCGACCAGCAGAATGGCACACCAGCGCTCGGCCCGCGTGCTCGTAAAGTAGCGGCAGAGGGCATAGAGCGTGAGCAGCGCCACCGTGCCCGCCACGGTGCGTAGCCCGTGGAAGAGCAGCGGCACGCTCCACCCCGTGGCCACAGCTACCCGCGCCACCACGAGCCAGAGCAGGTTGAAGAGCGCCGGCTCGTTCGCCTCAGGCGTGAGGCGGTTGCTGATTAGCAGGTCGGTCCGATGGTCGCGCAGCCAGGAGAGGTACTGCACATTATCGGGGACGTTGAGCATGATCCCGGTGAAGCGCTGGTCGGCCGGGCTGGCGGCGTAGCCGTAGAGGTAGGGCAGGCTCGTCACGACCAGCAGCGCGACGATCACCAGGGCGAGGACGGCGCGGTCGCCCAAGCTCAGCCAGCGGAGCGAGGCCTGCGTGCGGCTCGCGGCGCGGGCGGACGCAGCGGAATGTTCGATCATGCGCTCCTCGATCAAGTTGGCGGCGCTGGCGTGGGCGCGGCCCGCTCAGCCCCGCGGCGGGAGGAGCCAGGGCGGGGTTGGCCCGCGGGCATGGCCAGCAGCAGCGTCAGCGCCGTGGCAAACAGCAGCAGTGGCAGAACACTCAGGGGGCCCCGCAGCCCGACGGCCATGCCGAGGTTGCGGGCGATGTCGCCGGCGGCCCAGGCCGGCCAGACATACTCCTGCCAGGGTGCCCGGATGCTCTCCGGTGGGAAGAGTTGCCCGGCGAGGGCCTCAGCCCACGTGGCGGCAACCGAGAGGCCGACCAGGAGCAACGCCACAGCGCGGGCGGGCCGGTGCTTGAAGCCGACGGCGAGCCACCAGACGGCAGGCATGGCCAGAAAGGGCAGAGCCGGCACCAGGTAGCGCGGACCAGCAGTGAAGCCACCCCACCAGAGCTGCGCGCTGGAACTGTAGACGATATAGATCGTCAGTGGCACGAGCAGCGCCACCCACCACTCGGCCCGCAGGCGCCCACTGCGCCACCAGGCTAGGTAGCCCGGCAGCGCCAGCAGCAGCCAGGGCGCCCGCACGAACAGGCCCCGGTAGGGGCCGAAGGTCAGACCCCACAGCGCCTCGGGGCGCGGGTAGGTGATGCCCATCATGCCGTTGTTGAATTGCTCGCCCCAATGGGCCGAGTAGGCGTAGCCGATCGGCAGCAGCGACTGAAAGGCCACCAAGTTGTGCGCCACCATCAGCCCGAGCGGCAGGGCACAACCCAGGGCCAGCGGCGCAGCCCAAGGCCAGCGCCGCCGGTAGAGCGCGTAGAACCCGATGATCGCTGCGGGACAGACGGCCGGAAACTCCCCGATCGCCGCCCAGCCGAGCAGCAGGCCGCAGAGCAGCCCGTGGGCCGGCAGCCGGCCGGGTGGGGCAGCTGGCGCGGACCAGGCGACCCAGAAGCCCCCGAACAGCAGCGCGGCCACGAGCTGATGCCCGTACAGGTTGGCGGCGTATACGGCCGCTGTGCTGCCCAAGCCATAGCCAACCGCCCCCGCTAACGCTGGCGCGGGGCCGGCACCCAAGTGCAACAGCGCCCGATAGAAGACAGGCAACAACAGCGCCGCCGGCAGCGCGACCGCCAGCATCGTGAGCGCGTACTGTGTGAGGGCGAAGCGCAGCTTGTCCGCCCGCAGGCCCGTGCCCTCCTCCCAGAGCGTGTCGGTGAGCGCGGGCCCCTGGCTGATCCGCGCCAACTGGGCGTCCAGCAGGGGATGGCGCAGCAGCGGGCGTAATGCCCAATACCAGGGCACGGCCATAAAGGCCGTGCCGGGAGCCTTGTCGCTGTAGGCGTGACCCTTGTAAATGGCGTAGTCGCCCGTGTTGGCCACGTGACGGTCGATCGCCACCGTTCCGTCGTCCACCAGGGCCAGCACGAGGTCGAGCCGCGAGTTCTGGCTCCAGTCCGACCAACGGGGCAGCACATAGGCGTAGCAGCCGAGTGCCAGCACGAAGAGCAGGATCTGGCGCAAGCGGAGCGACATGCAACCTCCACACAATAGGCCGGGATGAGCGGCAGCATAGCGATTTGGGCTAAACGCCCCCTAAATGCCGCCTTGGAAGGGTTGAACGTTTTGTTACGGTGCCAGCCCCTGGCCTATGGTGCCTCAACGGTGATTCCCGTCGCGCTCAGCCGGAAGCGTTCGTCGGCTGAGCGACGCAGGATGCGGAGCCGCACCCCGCTATGTTCCGGCAGCAGCGCTGTCCGGTCGGCGGCGCGGTTCACCTCGTCGATGGCCGGCTCGTACCAGGCAAGGGCGGTGGCCTCCTCAAGCGCCTGTGCCTCGGCAGAGCTCAGCCGCAACGGCTCGCCATAGGCGAAGAGCCGCGTTGGATATCGCACCAGCGGCACCTCCGGCAGGTAGTACTCGGGGAAGCGCCACTCGTCGGCGAGCAGCACAGCGCCAGCGGGCAGATTGGCGTGCACGGCCGCGATCTCGCCCCGCAGCAGCGCATCATGGTCGCGGATCGTCGCTAGCGAAAGCACCTTGAGCCTGCCCTGCAGCGGATAGGTCGGCGTCGCTAGGAACAGCAGGCCGTTGCACGCAACCCAGGCAACCAGCAGCCAAGTGCCCGCGCGGGTGCCGCTGGAGAGACCGGCCGCCGCGCTAAGCAGCATCAGCACGGGCAGATAGACGAAGATCAGACCCTGCTGGCCCATGTGGATAAGCGTGTAGAAGGCCAGGCAGGGCGTGGCCCAGGCAAGCAGAAACCAGAGCCGTCGGTCGCGCAGCAGGGCCGAGCGTGCGCGCCACAGAGGCCAAAGCCCTGCCAATGCCGGCGTGAGGCCGAAGGCCCAGCCCCAGAGGGTGTAGCGCGCCAGCTTGCCGAGGTTGGAGCTTACGCCGGGCCAGCCCGCGCCCATGAAGACCGAGGTGCCCGCATTGAAGGCGCTCGTATACTCCGAAACGACGGCGAAGTAGCGCCCGGCACCGCCGCTCAGCATGAGCAGTGGCAGCATCCAAGCGAGCACCGTCAGCCCCAGCACGACCCACAAGGCGAGGAGCGTGCGGAGCGGCAGCCCACTCCATGCGAGCAGGGCGAGCGGGAACATAAAGACGAGCGTCTGCTGGCGAAAGCCGCCGATCAGCCCGAGCCAGAGCGCCAGGAACAGGGCGAGTTGCCGCTCCCCGTGCCACACCCGCCAGCAGAGGGTCGCGGCTATGACCACCGCCGCCGCGTCGAGCGCGTGCGGGAGCGCAACCTCGCCGTAGAACCAGAACAGCGGACTCGACAGCAGCAACAGCCCCGCGAGCAGGCCAACCTGCGCGCCCCACATACGCCGCCCTAGGTCGTAGAGGGCGACAACAGCGATCGCCGAGCCAAGGACGGCGAGGGCCACGTACCCTGCCTGCGCGCCCCCGGCGAGCCTGGCAGCCAGATGTCCAAGCACGATATAGAGCGGATATCCCGGCGCGTGGGGCTGGCCGCTTGCCACGTCGAAACGCTCCAACGCCCTCGCGAAGTTCACTGAGTCCCAATGGTAGAGCAATTGGCTTTGGAACGGCAGGCGCGTCAGCAGCGCTAGGGCGGCCAGGAACAGCGAGGGCCAGAGGTGCGCCGAGGCGAGGGCGCGTGCCGAGGCCTGCGGAGCGGCGTCCAATGTGTGCTGCATCGAACCCTCCATGGGCGCCGGCATCAGGTGAGACTCCCGTGCAGCAGCAGCCGCAGTCGCAGCGGGATGCGCTGCGAGACGATCCAGAACCGCATGTAGTCGTCGAACCAGAGGCGCTTCCGCGCGGCGATCGCCAGGCAGAGTTTGAGGAACATGCGAACGCTGTACCAGATGTCGCTGGCGAACCAGCGCAGCACAACGCGCGGATGCCGATCCGCGGTAAGGATAATGTGCGAGGCCGCCAAGCCCAGGCCGATACGATAGAGATAGCGCTTCTCAAGCCGCTCCGGCGCCATCAGGTGACGCACGGCCGGACCAGGAAGGTAGAGGATCTTCCATCCCGCGGCCTGTATCCTACCGATCAACTCTGTCTCGCCCGCGCCGAGCACCTGTCGTCCGACACGATCCAGGTCAGTACGGAAGATGCCGACCTGGCTGAAGATCGAGCGCCGGACGGCCATGTTGCAGCTGATCGGGAACTCAGGGCTTTTGTCGATGTAGGTTGGCGCGACGTAGCGCAGCTTATAGCCACTCAGCAGCCCCTGCAGATCGCCATCCAGCCATGGGGGGCGCTGGCGCCCTTGATAGTCGGGGATGCAAGGGGCGCCGATACAGCCGACCGCCGGATCTTCGAAACCGGCTAGCAGCGTAGTGAGCCAGTCGCGGTCAGGGACCGCGTCATCGTCGAGGAAGCAGAGAAACTCACCCCGGGCGACGGCAACCCCACGGTTGCGGGCGTGGCTGGCACCCTGCTGTGGCTCGCAAAGAT
>DAOUGF010000472.1:0-2403 GCA_034429295.1 Chloroflexaceae bacterium | reverse complement strand
CCCGCCGAGCCGCTCGCGACCTATGTGAACGGGAGGGCCTGACAGCGCCATGGAAGCCAGCGCCGAGAGCGAGCAGCAGGAGCTGACGCCCTGGGATCGGGTGCAGCGGGCCAGGCACCCGCAACGTCCCCACACCCTCGACTATATTGCCATCCTCTGTGAGGATTTTGTGGAGCTTCACGGCGACCGGCGCTTCGGCGACGACGCCGCAATGGTTGGAGGCCCCGCCACCTTCGCCGGCCGCACGGTGATGGTGCTCGGCCACCAGAAGGGCCGCGATACCCGCGAGAACATGCAGCGCAACTTCGGCATGCCCCGCCCCGAGGGCTACCGCAAGGCCCAGCGCCTGATGCGCCACGCTGAGAAGTTCGGCATGCCGCTGCTCTGCTTTGTGGACACGCCCGCCGCCGACCCGAACAAGGAGTCGGAGGAGCGAGGCCAGGCCAATGCCATCGCCGAGAGCATCCTCGCCATGACGGGCCTGCGCATACCGATCGTGGCCGCGGTGATCGGCGAGGGCGGCAGCGGCGGCGCCCTGGCCATCAGCGTGGCCGACCGCCTGCTGATGCAGGAGAACGCCTACTTCGCGGTGGCGTCGCCCGAGGCGGCCGCCTCGATCCTCTGGCGCGACGCCGCCCGCGCGCCCGACGCCGCCCGCGCCCTCAAACTCACCGCTCAGGATCTCCACGAGCTCGGGATCATCGACGAGATCGTCGCCGAGCCGCCAGGGGGAGCCCACACCGACGGGCCAGCCGCGATCGCGACCCTCGGCGAGCGCCTGCGGGCCCATCTCGAGGAGCTCTGCGCCCTCGACACGGCGACGCTGCTGCGGCGTCGCTACGAGAAGTACCGCGCGATCGGCCACTTCCAGGAGGCTGGCGAGCAGTTGTTCCGCTAGGGGCTGCGCCTGACGGTGAGTGCCTCGCGGCCGTTGCGGGCACTCACCGCTAGGCGCCCCGGACCCCAAAGCCGGCGGCGTTCCCGCACCGACACGCCCGGTATCGCATGCCCCTCGGCGTTGAGAGCGGGCGTGTCAGTACTCGCCTCGCGGCAGCGCCGGGCAGCTTCGCCTCCACCACAATGCCCTTGGGCAGCGAAGCTGTCGCGCAACTACCGCCGGCCGCCTTCTTTGGGGGGCGCGGCGGCGGCCCGCGCAGCGGCTACGCCGGCTGCCAGAGGGTGATCGCGCCGTCGCCGGCGCTTGAGGCCAGCATGCTGCCGCCGGAGGCGAAGACCACCCGCAGCACGCCGCTGCTATGGCCGGTGAGCACCTGTCGCAGCGTCCCATCGGTGGTGCGCCAGAGGCGGATCGAGCCGTCTACTCCGCCAGAGGCGGCGAGCAGCCCATCTGGGTGGAGCGCCACCGAGCGCACAGTATTCTGGTGGCCGCGAAGCGTGTGGCGCAGCAGGCCCCGCTCCAGATCCCAGAGACAGACGAGGCCGTCGGCCGCGCCGGACACGAGCAGCGAGCCGTCGCCGCTGTAGGAGAGGCTGCCCGGCGCGTCGCGATGGCCTTCGAAGGTGCGCAGCAGGGCGCCCTGCCGGGTGTCGAAGATCCTGATGCGCCGGTCGCCACAGCCTACGGCCAGCTCGCGCCCGACCGGGCTGAGGGCCATCGCGCTCGCCCCACCCTCCGGGGTGATCCGCTCCAGCAGCGCGCCATCGCTCGTGCGCCACATGCAGATCGCGTGGTCGGCGCCGCTGGTGATCAACACCTGGCCGTCGGGGGTAAAGGCGAGGGTGTCGAGATAGCCGCGGTTGCCGCCGATCGTCCGCACCAGCCGGCCGCTGCGGATGTGCCAGAGCTTCACATGCTCGCTGCTGCCAGTGACGGCGAGCAAGGCACCGTCGGGGCTGAAGGCCACGCTGAGCACATTCCCGGCCTGTATGTCGAGGGTGCTGAGATGGTTGCCGTCGCTGGTGCGCCACAGGTGCACCGTGCCATCCCAGCCGCCCGAGGCGAGCTTGCTTCCGTCCGGGCTGAAGGCGAGGCCCCAGACGCCGCTGCGATGGCCACCAATCACCCTGACGGCCCTCACCGTCCCAGCCTCCCAATCCAGCGAGCGCCGCCCCACCACGCCCCGCACCCAGAAGGCCTTCCAGCGGGAAAGTTGGGCCTGCACCTCCACCCGGAAGCCGGCCCCCGAGCGGTCGCGCAGCAGCAACGCGTCGCGGAACTTGCCACCATCGGACACGCGCCGCATATCGGCGGTGAGCTTGAGGCGCTGGCGATGCCCCGGCGGCAGGCTGATACTAGGCGTGTCGGGCACCAGCCAACGGGGCGCCTGCACCTCCACTCGCACGTAACGGCGGCCGGCGTTGGAGAGCTGCACCCACTGATCGCGGCGATCATTTACCCCAAGGGAGCCGAACTGCACCGCGCGCCGGTCGGCGACGAGGCGG
>DAOUGF010000471.1:0-15918 GCA_034429295.1 Chloroflexaceae bacterium | reverse complement strand
CGCCGCGCTCGGCGATCGTGCGGGCGGCCATAGCCTCCAGCTCGGTGCCGATCTCGTCGATGACAATCACCTCGGGCATGTGGTTCTCCACCGCCTCGATCATCACCGCGTGCTGCTCGGCGGGGCGGGGTACCTGCATGCGCCGGGCGCGGCCGATGCCGGGGTGAGGGATGTCGCCGTCGCCCGCGATCTCGTTGCAGGTGTCCACGATCACCACCCGCTTGCGCAGCTCCTCCGCCAGCACGCGGGCCGTCTCCCGCAGCAGCGTGGTCTTGCCCGTGCCAGGCTTGCCGAGCAGCAGGATGCTCTGCCCGGTCTCCACCAGGTCGCGGATGATCGTCACCGTACCGAAGACGGCGCGACCCACGCGGCAGGTAAGGCCGATCACCTGACCGCGGCGGTTGCGGATGCCGGAGATGCGGTGCAGGGTGCGGGGGATGCCGGCGCGGTTATCCTCGCCGAACTCGCCGATGCGGCTGATCACCGCATCGATCTCCTCCTGGGTCACCTCGCGGTCGCTGAGGAAACGCTCCTTATCGCGGTAGCGAGCCTCCGGGAGCCGCCCGAGGTCCATCACGATCTCGAGCAGGTCGGCTGGGTCGTCCTCTTCGTTAGTGGTGATCGCCTCCTGGATATGCGCGGGGAGCGCGTCAAGCAGCAGCTGAATATCACTGGTCACTTCGCGTCGTTCTGACATAGGGTTGTGAGTCCTCTCTCGGCGTGGAGATCCGGGGGGCTGGCACCTGCGGCTCCAGGCCGGGCTCGAGCGCTGGCGCGAGCAGCGGCCGGCGAACAGGGACGACGGTGCTCTTCACAAGGAGCGCCTGCTCGCCGATGGGCTGGAAGCCGAGGTCTTCTGCGGGGGCGAGCAACTCGCCCTGGTACTCCCGCAGCAGGAGGTAGACGGGCCGCGTGTCGTGGAGTTGCGCCAGCCCGAAGCGCAACACATCGACAGCGGCATCCCTGGCATCGGGCCGGATCAGGAGGCTGAAGACATGGCCGGAGGGTCCGCTGGAAAGGCGCAGATAGGCGATCAGATCATCGTCGGGGCCGAGCACCCAGGCGAAGCGCCGCACCGCCCGCCAGGCCCGCGGCATCTGGGGCAGCGCCCAATTGCGGGCGTTGCGCACCTCGGCGAGCTGCACGCGGTGCGGAGTAGTCGCGCCGTAGAGCTTGTGGATGGCCCAGTGATCCCGGCGCGCCTGGGGCCGCATCGGCGCCAGCGAAGTGCCCTGGTCCCAGTCGGGGCCGGAGAGGTGCAGGATCGAGCTGTGGGCGTAGGCCTGGAAGCCCAGTTGGCGGAAGATCTCCCGAACCTCGTTGTTCTGGACGGGCGCGGCCGCGTAGAGACGCTGGATATGGTTCTCGCCCGCATAGACGCAGAGCCGCTCAAGCAGGCGATACCAGAGTTCGCCGTCGCTCGGCAGGCGCGAGACCTGCCCCCCCATCGCCCCCAGGTAGATGATATCCTGCTCGGGGCGGCCGCTGCGGCCCACCGCCTGCACGATCCCGCTACCGCCGCGGTCCTTGTAGACCACGGTTGTCATGTCGCGGCCGTTGCCTCGCAACATGCAGCGCAGGGCGAACCAGACGGGGCTATGAACCTGAGCGAGCAGCCCCGCTGTGTAGAACACGACCTGGCTTCGCGGCTTCCGTCGCAGCGACCAGATGTCGACCGGCGCGACTGAGCGAATCATTGGGTTTTTGTGTGCCGCCTACAGCTCGAGGAACAAGCGATGCACTCGCTCGTCAGGGGTGAGCTCCGGGTGGAATGTGGTAGCAAGTAGCCGACCCTGGCGGGCGGCGACGATCCCGCCCTCTGGCAGCCTGGCGAGCACCTCAACGTCGCGGCCAACCCGCTCGATCTGGGGCGCCCGAATAAACACACCCGGCAGTGGGCTCTCGCCGAAGGCCGGCGCGTCGAGCAGCGTCTCGAAGCTATCGAGCTGGCTACCGAAGGCGTTGCGCCGTACCGCCATATCCATCACGCCGAGCGTCGGCTGCCCGCCCCGCTTCTGGTCCAGCACATCGCGCGCCAGCAGGATGGCCCCGGCGCAGGTGCCCCAAACGGCCAGATCGTGGCCGGCGCGCGCCCGCAGCGGTTCGAGCATCTCGTAGCGCATGAGCAGGCGGCCCATCGTCGTACTCTCACCACCCGGGATGATCAGACGAGAGACCGCCTCCAGATGTTTCGGCAGGCGCACCTCGATCGGCTCGACGCCGATGCGCCGCAGAATCTCACAATGCTCGCGAAAATCTCCCTGGAGGGCGAGAACGCCAACTGTCATACGACGTAGTCCGTAGTCTGTAGTCTGTAGTCCGTAGTCCGTAGCGCCACTGACGGGCTACGGGCTACGGATGTGGGTTTACCAGCCGCGCTGCGCCATGCGCTGCTCGGCCGGGATCTGGTCGAGGGTGATGCCGACCATCGCTTCGCCGAGGCCCTTGCTCACCTCAGCGATGATCTCAGGCTCGTTGTAGTGCGTGGTGGCCTCGACGATCGCGCGGGCGCGGCGCATCGGGTCGCCGCTCTTGAAGATGCCGGAACCCACGAACACGCCGTCTACGCCGAGCTGCATCATCAGGGCCGCGTCGGCGGGGGTGGCGATGCCGCCAGCGGCGAAGTTCACCACCGGGAGGCGGCCCGTCTCGGCCACCTGGCGCACCAGCTCGTAGGGGGCCTGGATGTTCTTGGCGTAGACGAACAGCTCGTCCTCGCCCATGCTCTGCAGGCGGCGGATCTCGCTGTAAACGGCGCGGGCGTGGCGGACGGCCTCGACCACGTTCCCGGTGCCGGCCTCGCCCTTGGTGCGCAGCATCGCGGCGCCCTCGGCCACGCGCCGCAGGCCCTCGCCGAGGTTCCTGCAGCCGCAGACGAAGGGGATCTTGAACTTGTGCTTGTTGATGTGGTGCTCCTCGTCAGCCGGGGTGAGCACCTCGCTCTCATCGATATAGTCGATGCCCAAGGCCTCGAGCACCTGCGCCTCGACGAAGTGGCCGATCCGGGCCTTGGCCATCACGGGGATGGTCACAGCCTCTTTGATCGCCACGATCAGCTCAGGGTCGCTCATGCGCGCCACGCCGCCCTGGGCGCGAATATCGGCGGGGACGCGCTCAAGCGCCATCACCGCCACGGCGCCCGCCTCCTCGGCGATCCGCGCCTGCTCGGGGGTGACCACATCCATGATCACGCCACCCTTGAGCATCTGGGCCAGGCCGGCCTTGGTTGTAAAGGTAGCCTTCTCCATCTACCACCACCTCTGTTACGAACGGTCCGCCGTTCCTCTGCCACCGCGACCGGACCATAAAGTTTGTAAGCGTCTTCATTCTACCATACCGCCTATAGCCGGGCAATGAGGCCAATCCGCGGCGCGCCAATGGGAACAAATCGACATAGCAACAGGGGGCAAGAGCAAGAGCTCCGCCCCCTGTCCACTGATATCGGGTCGCCGGACTCAGCCCGCCGTCGCCGGCGGGATGTTATGGTTGCGCCGGAAGAGGTTCCCCGGGTCGTACCGGCGCTTGATCGCCGCGAGCCGCTCCCAAGTGGCCCCCGGGTAGGCCGCGCGCACCCGCGCCTCGCCCTCGTCGCCGATGAAGTTGACGTACGCGCCCTCGTAGCTCTGCCGCAGCGCATCCGCCAACCTCGTCACCCAAGCCTCGTGCTGGTCCGCCTCCTCGGGGCGCATGTACATCGCGGCCACGTTCACCATGATCCGCGCACTACGATGCGCGAAGGCGGTGGCGTCCGCCGGGACGCGAGCCATCGCCCCGCCCAGGACCCGCAGCTGAGTCGCGCTCATGACCGCCGTGGAGGCCTTGAGAGCTTCGACGATCGTCTGCGCCGCGGCCAGATCGATGCTGTCAACGAACAGCGTGCGCCCCGCGGCCACCGGATGGAATCCGCCCTCCTCCGGCGGGTAGATCTCCTGGTAGGCCATCGGCCGCACCATATCGACGAGCGGCGTAGCGAGCGCCCGGAACGGCGCGATCACCTGCTCGCCCGCCTCGACCGGGCCGGAGTAGACGAGCATCCCCAACACAACGAACTGGCCGTGGACCTCAGCGGGCAGGAACGGGAACGGAGGCGCCTTCATGACATTGGCGATCGTCGAAAGCTCCTCCGGCGCCGCCTCAGCCGCGGCGACGAAGCCGGCGATCACCTCGGGCGTCGCCGGGAGCACCAGCATCCCGCCGTAGACCGAGCTCTGCTCGTGTAGCCGGTACTTGAAGCGCGTCACCACGCCGAAGTTCCCGCCGCCGCCCCTGATCGCCCAGAAGAGATCCGGGTGCGACTCGTTATCCAGATAGAGCAGCCGGCCGTCGGCGGTTACCATCTCGGCGGCTAGCAGGTCGTCGATCGTCAGACCGTTCTTGCGGACGAGATAGCCGATCCCGCCGCCGAGGGTGATCCCGCCGATCCCGACCGAGCCGGTATCGCCGAAGCCGGTGGCCAAGCCGTGGGCGGCCGCAGCCGTGGTGTACTCACCGGCCGTCAAGCCCGCCTCGGCCCAGGCGGTGCGCCCTTCGACATCGATCGTGAGGCCCTTCATGCCCGAGAGATCGAGCACGATGCCGCCCTCGGTGGTGCTGTAGCCAGCGATGCTGTGGCCGCCGCCGCGCACGGCAAGCTCGGCCCCGGTCTCGCGGGCGAAGTTGATGACGTGGACCACGTCGCCCACATCCGTGACTCGAACGATCGCTGCCGGCCGGCGATCGAACCCGCCATAGAAGATGGTGCGGGCCTCCTCGTACCCCGGGTGATCCGGAGTGATCACCTGGCCTTTGAGCGCATCACGAAGCTGCGGAAGCAAACTGGCAATCGACTCGGCCGCCGGCGAGAATGATGAACTATAGTCTATCATTATGCTACTCACCTCGTGCTCAAGGTATGGGCCTACGGTTGCCTGCTGAGGGTAACAGTTTTGCCGTAGAGCCGATAGGTCGAAAAGCAGGAACCCGGCCTGTTCCTATGGACAGGTGACCTTGAGCCCTAGGTCAGAGGGCCGAAGGACGAGCCTCAGCCGCCAGCGCCTCCCTGACGATCCCGGCGATCCGCTGTGCCGTCTCGAAGCTCGGCGTGAGCCGGTTCTTCGTCAGCGCGAAGCTGTAGCCGTTGCCCACATCAGCGAAGGCGTAGCTTCCCCCGACACCGCCGACCCCGAAGACGGCCGGCGCGCCCGGCTCGCTCTCGATGGAGTAGCCGAGGCCCCACGCCGTCGGGAAGCCGAAGATCTCGTCCTGGCCCGCCATGGCCACCGCGGAGACCTCGCGCAGCCGCTCGGGCGAGATCAGCCGCACGCCGTCCACCTCGCCGAGCAGCGCGGCGTACATCCGGGCCACAGCTCTCGCGGTCACGGTGCCGCCGGCGGGGATGCTGGCGCTGCGCACGTCGGCGCGGTTGCCGTACGCCGCGGTGGTGCACTCCGCCGGCCCAAGCTTGAGCAGCGGCGAGTCCTCGGGCAGCCCCTCGGGCATCCCGCCGGCCTGCGCATCACCAGTTTGGGCATCCTCCAGCCAGGCCAGCCTGCCCTGCTCCGACGGCGGGATGGCGAAGAAGAGCTCGTCGGCGACGCCCAGCGGCCCCGCCACCTCATCCCGCAGCGCTTGGGCAATCGGCTTGCCGCTCACCCGGCGGATGATCTCCCCGACGATGTAGCCGAAGGTCACGGCGTGGTAGCCGATCTTCGTCCCCGGCTCCCACCAGGGCTCCGCCGCGGCGATGATCGCGCACATCTTGTCCCAATCGCAGAGATCCTCGATCGTCACGTCGCGGGGCAGGCCCGGCACGCCGACCGACTGGCTGAGGGCGTGACGGATGGTCGCGCCCTGCTTGCCGTTGGCGCCGAACTCGGGCCAGAGCTCGACGATCGGCGTGTCGTAGCTGAGGCCGGTGCGCTCAGCGAGCACGTGCAGCACGGTCGCCGCCACGCCTTTGCCGATCGAGTAGCTGAAGAACGGCGTGTCGGACGTGACCGGCCGCCCGGTGGCCGGGTCGGCGATGCCCGCGACGGCGTCAACCACCAGCTTGCCGCCCCGGTAGACTGCGACCTGCAGACCCCGCTCGGCCCCCGACGCGACCAACTCGTTGATGGCTTCCTGGACTCGCTCCTGTATCCCGCTCATGTTCAGGATCCTCCTGATAACACGGACATGGCTTCATCAGGCGCCCTTGTGGCCCTGACACATATGGTCGTATGACGGGACTGGGAATCGACAATGCACAACCCAAAAAAGCCGGCCTTTGTAGGCACGGCGGAAGGGCCGCAGAGGCGAGCCCGTAGGGCCGAAGCATTCGCCCCAGACAGCGCCCGTACCACGCGAGCGACCTGAGGCGAATGCTTCGGCCCTACGTTCCTTTGGTTCTCGGCTCTCGCCCTACACGCACTCCACCCGCAGGCCCTGGCGGCGCAGCTCCTCCACGATCTCGGGCGGCGCCTCGGCGCTAGTGACGAGGGTGCTGACGGCGCTCAGCGGCGCGACGGCCACGGTGGCAACGCGGCCGAGCTTGCTATGGTCGGCGACGACGATCAGCTCGGGGGCGGCGCGCACGATCGCGCGGTCGGTGGAGGTCTCAGGGCCGAGCTCGTTGGTGAGCCCGTGCTCCACGCTGAGCGCACGGATGCCCATGATCACCTTGTCGGCGCGCAGATCGCGCAGGGCTTGCTCGGCGAGGTAGCCGATCATCGAGAGTTCGGAGTTGCGCAGCAGCCCGCCGACGATGATCGTGCTCACCTCGGGGAAGGCGGCGAGCACATTTGCAACATTGAGCGCATTCGTGATCACTTTGAGGTCGCGCCGGCCGCCGAGGTGGCGCGCCACCGCCTGGGTGGTGGTGCCCGAGCCGAGGAAGATCGTCTCGCCGTCGCGCACGAGCTCGGCGGCGGCCCGCCCGATCCGTTCCTTCGCCTCGGCGTACTCGGCGGCGCGACGGATGATCGGCGGCTCGGGCTCGGCGGTGGCGATGGCCAGCGCCCCGCCTCGCGCCCGGCGCACGGTGCCTAGCTCCGTCAGCTTCTCCAGGTCGCGCCTGATCGTCGCCTCGCTCACGCCGAACTGCTCGCTCAGCTCCTCCACCGTCGCCCGGCCCTGCGCCTTGATCAGGGCCGCGATCTGCTGCTGGCGCTCCGCGTTCAGTCGGGTTCGCACCTGGTCCGCCTCTCATCTTACTGCGCTCTCGGGCTCTCTGGCGCCCATTGTATGCCAGCGGCGCGCGCGCTGTCAATATGACTGCGCGTTTCTGCTCATTTACTCTATCTTTTATGAGCGAACTTGCAAATTTTATGCTCGAAGGTGCTTGACACGCGATGATTCTCCGCTATACTCCGATCACAACCGCGTAGAGATGAAACGAAGAGGCTATGGAGCTGCACGCGTACCGGCCGCGGCCTACGCTCGTCACGCCCACCACGGTCGTCGAGCGCCCGCGCTTCCCCGTGATCGACGCCCACAACCACCTCGGCCAGTTCGGCGGCGGCTGGGATAAGCGCAGCCCCGCCGAGCTGTTCGCCGCCCTCGACGCCGCTGGTGTGCAAGCCTACGTCGACCTCGACGGCGGCTGGGGCGAGGCGATCCTGCAGAACCGCCTCGAGCGCTTCAAGGCCGCCGCGCCAGAGCGCTACTTCGTCTTCGGCGGGGTGGATTGGGCCGCCTGGCCCGAGCACGGCGACCGCTTCGGCGAGTGGGCCGCCGAGCGCCTGCGCGCCCAGGCCGCCTGGGGCGCCGACGGCCTCAAGATCTGGAAACCCTTCGGCCTCCACGTCCGCGACCAGCGCGGCCAGCTCGTCGCCGTGGACGACGAGCGGCTCGACCCGCTCTGGGCTACTGCCGGCGAGCTTGGCCTGCCGGTGCTCGTCCACGTCGCCGACCCCGTCGCCTTCTTCCTGCCGTTGGACGAGCACAACGAGCGCTGGGAGGAGCTCCACGCCCACCCCGACTGGCAGTTCCCCAGCCCGCCATTCCCGCCCTTCCTCAGCATCGTCGAGGCCTTCGCTCGCCTGGTGGAGCGCCACCCGGCCACTACCTTCATCGGTGCCCACGTGGGCTGCTACGCCGAGAACCTGGCCTGGGTGAGCGCGCTGCTCGAGCGCTGCCCGAACTTCTTCATCGACTTCAGCGCCCGCATAGCCGAGCTCGGTCGCCAGCCTTACAGCGCCAGGCGCTTCTTCCTGCGCCACGCCGACCGCATCCTCTTCGGCACCGACGCCGGCCCCAATCTGGAGCGCTACAGGATCTACTACCGCTTCCTCGAGAGCGACGACGAGTACTTCAGCTACGACAACAACGAACCGCCCGGCCAGGGGCGCTGGCGCATCTACGGACTGCACCTCCCCGACGAGGTGCTGGCGCAGGTCTACCACCGCAACGCCGAGCGCGTCATCCTCAAGCGCGCCCGCTAGGGCAGATTGTGAAAGGAAGGTCGCCCATGAGGCTCAGAGCCGCCCTGCTCGCCACGCTCGCCGCCCTCGCCCTCGCCGCCTGCGGCGCCCCGCCCGCCGCACCGCCGCCCCCAACAGATGCCCCCTCCGGCGCCGCCGACCAGGCCGCCCCTGTCGAGATCACCTACATGATGTGGGGCTCCCCCGAGGAGCTCGCCGTCTGGGAGCAGATCGTCAACGACTTCGAGGCCGCCAACCCCGACATCTCGGTCAAGGTCGAGGTGAGCGATTGGGACTCCTACTGGAACAAGCTGAAGACGCTCTTCGCCGGCGGCACGCCCCCCGACGTCTTCGCGATGGACGGCCCCCTCTACCCCGATTGGCAGTCGCGCGGCGTGCTCCTGAACCTCCAGCCCTACATCGACCAGGACCCGGCGCTGCTCGATGGCATCTACCCCTCCACGCTCACCACCTACCAACGCGACGGCGCCTACTACGGCCTCCCGCGGGACTTCCAGACGATCACGCTCTTCTACAACAAGGATATGTTCGACGCCGCCGGCCTGCCCTACCCCGATGAGAGCTGGGACTTCGCCAAGCTGCGCGAGACGGCCCTGGCGCTCACGAAGGATAACGACGGCGACGGCGTGATCGACCAGTACGGCTTCTCGCCCGACCTCTGGGATATGGAACTGTTCTGGGGCGCGGCGATTTGGGGCAGCGGCGGCGAGGTGCTGAGCGAAGACTACAGCAAGACTCTGCTCGCTGAAGGCCCGGCCCGCGACGCCTGGCAACTGCTCGCCGACATGGTGCTCGTTGATAAGTCGGTGCCCGACCCCACGGTGGCCGCCGAGTACGGCAGCGACCCCTTCGCTGCCGGCGTCTCCGCGATGACGACGATCGGCCATTGGGTTGTGCCCGAGTACGCCAACCTCGAGTTCGCCTGGGACGTGGCCCCGATGCCGGCTGGCCCCGCCACCCGCGCCACCAGCGTGAACAGCGCCGGCTTCGTGATCGCCAAGGACAGCAAGAACCCCGACGCGGCCTGGAAGTTCATCGCCTTCGCCCTCGGCGAGCAGGGCCAGAAGCGCCTCACCGAGCTCGGCTTCGCCATCCCGGTGCGCGAGTCGATCGCCGAGAGCCCGGTCTTCCTCGAGCAGGCCGGCCCGGCCATCAACCATCAGGTCTTCCTCGACGCCCTCGAGTACGCGCGGCCCAAGCCCTCGTTCAAGGGCTACGAGGAGTGGGCCTCGGTCGTCGGCGACGGCCTGGTGCCCGTCTGGAACGGCGAGACCTCGCTGGACGACGCGCTCGCCGCGATCGTGCCGGAGGCCGACGCGGTGCTGGCGAATAACAAGTAACGCCATGCACACTGGCATCAAACCGATCGGGCGCGAGCGCTTCGCCCTGCTGCTCCTGCTCGCGCCCACCCTCGTCGGGCTGCTCTTCGGCGCCATCGGCTCGCTCCTGGCCACCTTCGTGATCAGCCTGCTCAAGTGGGATCTGATCTCGCCGCCGAGCTGGGCCGGCCTCGGCAACTACCTCGGGCTGCTCAGCGACGGCCTGTTCCAGGAGGCGCTGCGCGTCACCAGCATTTTCAGCGCCATTTATGTGCCGGGCACGGTGCTCGTCTCGCTCGGCGTGGCCTTGCTGCTCAACCGCCAGATCCGCGGCCTCAGCATCTTCCGCACGATCTACTTCCTGCCGACCGTCTCCTCCGCCGTGGCGGTCGGCCTCGTCTGGAGCTGGATCTACGGGCGCGACCGCGGCCTGCTGAACTTCCTGCTCGGCCTCGTCGGCATCGCTCCCGTCAACTGGCTCGGCGCCCAGCAAGTGCTCTACTCCGTCGTGATCGTGAATATCTGGGGCGCCATCGGCACGGGCATGGTGATCTTCCTCGCCGGCCTGCAGGCCATCCCCCGCGACTACTACGAGGCCGCCAGTCTCGACGGCGCCGGCGATTGGGCGCAGCTGCGCCACATCACCCTGCCCCTGGTCACCCCTAGCATCTTCTTCCAGACGATCATCTCGACCGTGAACGCCTTCCAGGCCTTCGAGTACGTCTACATGCTCACCCGCACCGCGAACGGGGCCTCGAACGCGCCGACGCTGGTCTTCTCGATCTACCGCAACGGCTTCAACTTCTTCCGCATGGGCTCGGCGAGCGCCCAGGCGATCGTGCTGGCCCTGATCATCTTCGCGCTCACGCTGCTCTACTTCTGGCTCGAGCGCCGCCTGGTGGTGTATGAGTAGATCGCTCTCGCTCCCCGCGGAGCCCACCCGCGTTAAGAACCGCTCCCGACGCCTGCGGCGGGTCGTTCTCGACCTGATCACCTACGCCCTGCTGCTCGCCGGCTCACTGGTGATGGTCGGCCCCTTCGTCTGGATGATCGCCACCGCGCTGAAGCAGCCGGCGGATCAGTTCAGCCGCTCGCTCATCCCCTCGCCGGCCACGCTGGAGAACTTCCGCCGGCTTTGGGAACTGCTGCCCTTCAGCCGCCTGATCCTGAACAGCCTCGGCATCGCCACGCTCACCACGATCGGCCAGTTGCTCACCTGCGCGATGGCCGGCTTCTGCTTCGCGGTGGTGCGCTTCCGCTACAGCCGCGCGCTCTTCCTGTTGCTGCTCGCCACACTGATGCTGCCGCCGCAGATTACGTTGGTGCCCAACTTCATCCTCTTCCGTTGGCTCGGCCTGATCGGCACCAGCGCGCCACTGTGGCTCCCGGCCTTCTGGGGCGGCGCCTTCGGCACCTTCCTGTTGCGCCAGTACTTCCGCACGATCCCCATCGAGCTCGCCGAGGCCGCCCGCATCGACGGCGCCTCGCTCTTGCAGATCTTCTGGAAGGTCTATCTGCCCCTGGCCCGCCCCGCGCTCGCCGCACTGGCGATCTTCAGCTTCCTCGGCTCCTGGAACGACCTGCTCGGCCCTCTGATCTACCTGCCGGCCGACCTCGAGCGCACCACGATCACCGTCGGCCTCGCGCTCTTCCAGACGCAGTACTCGGGCCGCTGGACCGTGATGATGGCCGGGGCGCTTGTGAGCATCGCCCCCGTGATGCTGCTCTTCTTCGTCGCCCAACGCCAATTCATCGAGGGCATTGCGCTCTCCGGCGTGAAGCGGTAGTGGCCGTACAGCGAAGTCCGTAGTCCGTACAGCGCTATGGAACCACCGAAATCTCACGGTAGGCCCGTATGGCCGAAGCATTCGCCTGGAACCACACCCGTACTACGCGAGCGCCCTGGGGTGAATGCTTCGGCCATACGTTCCGAGCAACAGATGTTCTATTCAGCGCCCCGCATGAAGCCATGTGACGCCGCTTTGAAGAGTTACGCACCCGCGTTGAAAGGTTACGCGCCCGCTTTGAAAGGTTATGCACCCTCGTTGGAAGGTTACGCGCCCGCTTTGAAGAGTTATGCGCGCTCGTTGGAAGGTTACGCAGCTGTGTTAGCGACTACACCAAGGTTATAGAGCATGTCACACCAACCGAAGATCGCCTTCATCGGCGCGGGGAGCGTCGTCTTCACCAAGAACCTGCTCGGCGACATCCTCAGCTTCCCCGAGTTGCAGGAGTGCACGATCAGCCTGCACGACATCAATGCCGAACGCTTAGAGACAGCCGAGGCGATGGCCCGCTGGACGGCGAACGCCCTCGGCGCGAGGCCGCGGATCGAGGCCCACCTCGACCGGCGCGCCGCTCTCGACGGCGCCGGCTACGCGGTGAATATGGTGCAGGTGGGCGGACACCAGGCCACCCTGCTCGACTTCGAGATCCCGAAGAAGTACGGTCTGCGGCAGACGATCGGCGACACCCACGGCATCGGCGGGATCTTCCGTGCGCTGCGCACCATCCCCGTGATGAGCGCCATCGCCCACGATATGGAGCAGGTTTGCCCCGAAGCGGTGATGCTGAACTACACCAACCCGATGAGCATGCTCTGCTGGGCCTGGTTCGCTTCATCGCCGGTGCGGATCGTCGGCCTTTGCCACAGCGTGCAGTACACTACCTGGCAGATCAGCCAGTACGCCGGGGTGAACTACGACGAGGTGACTTACTTGGGCGCCGGGATCAACCACGTGGCCTGGATTCTGCGCTTCGAGCATAACGGCCGCGACGCCTACCCGCTGCTGCACCAGGCGATCGCCGAAGGCCGCGTGCCGCCCGAGGATAGTGTGCGAGCCGAGCTTTGCAAGCGGCTGGGCTACTTCGTCACCGAGTCGTCTGAACACAACGCCGAATACTCGGCGCACTTCATCCCCCACGCCGGCGAGGTGGAGCGGCTGCACATCCCGCTCGACGAGTACGTGCGCCGCAGCGAGGCGAACCTCGGCGAGTTCGAGGCAGTGCGCGAGCAGCTGCGGCGCGGCGAGCCGTTCGAGATCGAGCGCAGCGCCGAGTACGCCTCGCTGATCATCCACGCCATGGAGACGGGCAAACCCCAGGTGATCTACGGCAACGTCCGCAATGACGGCCTGATCAGCAATCTGCCCGATGGCTGCTGCGTGGAAGTGCCGTGCCTGGTTGATAAGAACGGCGTGCAGCCCACGCGGGTGGGCGCTCTGCCGCCGCAACTGGCCGGGATGAGCCGCCAGCACGTGGCGGTGCAGGAGCTGACGGTGCGGGCAGCGCTGGAAGGGCGCCGCGAGCACATCTACCACGCCGCCATGCTCGACCCGCTTTGCGCCGCCACTATGCCCCTGGAGCGGATCTGGGCCATGGTGGACGAGCTGATCGAGGCCCACGGCGCCGCGCTGCCTGAGAGCCTGCGCTAACGAAGGATCTGAACTATGGAGATGACCGGAACCCACACCCGCAACGAGATCGCGAGCCAGCCCGAGGCGTGGGCAACGGCCCTTGCCGATCTGGACGCCCAGGCCGCCGCCATCGACGCGCTCTTCGCGGACGGCGGCTACGACTCGCTGCTCTTCACCGGCTGCGGCTCGACCTACTATCTCGCCATTGCCGCCGCCGCCGTAGCCCAGGAGCTCTGCGCCCTGCCCGCCCGCGGCGTGCCCGCCTCGGAGCTCTGGCTCGACCTATCTGCCGCCGGCAGGGTCGGCCGCAAGCCGCTGCTCGTCGCGGTGAGCCGCTCCGGCGCCACCACCGAGACCATCCGCGCCTGCGAGGCGTGGCAGGCGGCGGGCGGCGACCTGCTGACGCTCTCGTGCTACCCCGACCAGCCGCTCGCCACGATGGGGCGCCTGAACCTCGTGCTCGCCTCCGGCCAGGAGCAGAGCATCGCCCAGACACGGGCCTTCTCGACGCTCTACCTCGCTGCCGTCTACGCCGCCGCGCGTTGGGCCGGCCGCGAAGACCTGCTGGCGGCGCTGCGAGGGTTGCCCGCGGCGGGCCGGCGCGTTCACGCCACGGCTCTCCCGCTCGCGCAGGCGCTCGGCGGCGACTCGGGGATCGACCGGATCTATGTGCTCGGCTCGGGGCTGCGTTACGGCCTCGCCTGCGAAGTAAGCCTCAAGCTGAAGGAGATGTCTCTCAGCCACAGCGAGCCTTTCCACTTCCTCGAGTTCCGCCACGGGCCGAAGTCGATGGTCACACCGCAGGCGCTAGTGATCGGCCTGCTCTCCGACGCGAACCGCGCCCACGAGGAAGCGGTGCTCGACGAGATGCGGGCCCAAGGCGGCCGCATCCTGGCGCTCGCCGAGCGCGACGCCGACATCAGCTTCAACTCGGGGCTGCCGGAGAGCGCGCGAGCCATCCTCTACCTGCCCCCGCTCCAGCAGCTCGCCTTCGAGCGCTCGCTGGCCCGCGGGCTCGACCCGGACCGGCCCATGCACCTCGACGCGGTGGTGCGCCTCGACGGCAAGGGGTAGGAGCGATGGCACCCACAGCCGCCGAGTTCGATGTGCTGGTAGTCGGTGAGCTGAACGCCGACCTGATCCTCAGCGGCGACGTGACGCCGGCCTTCGGCCAGGTGGAGCGGCTGGTGGACGACGCCACGCTGACGATCGGCAGCTCGTCGGCGATCGCAGCATGCGGCATGGCCAGCCTGGGCCTGCGGGTCGCCTTCGCCGGCCTTGTGGGCGACGACGAGTTCGGCCGCTTTATGCTGGAAGCCTTGCGGAGCCGCGGCGTCGATGTCTCCGCTGTTCGCGTGGACCCGAGCGTGAAGACCGGCCTAACCGTGATCCTCTCTCGCGGCGAGGACCGGGCCATCCTGACCTACCCCGGCTCGATCGCCGCGCTGCGCCGCGAGCATCTCGACCTGGAGATGCTCAGCCGGGCGCGCCACCTGCACCTCGGCAGCTACTTCCTGCTCGACGGCCTGCGCCCTGATGTGCCGGAACTCTTCGCGGCGGCCCGCGCCCGCGGCCTCAGCGTCTCGCTCGACACCAACTACGATCCGGCTGAGCGTTGGGAAGGGCTGGACGCCGTGCTGTCCCACGTGGATATTCTGCTGCCCAACGAGACGGAGCTGCTGGCCATTAGCGGGGCCGCCGATATTGAGACGGGGCTGGCGCGGCTCGCCGAGCGCGTCCCGCTCGTGGCGGTGAAGCGCGGCGGCGCGGGGGCAGTGGCCCGGCGCGGGACAGAGGTGCTGTCGGCCGCGGCGCCCCCGGTGACGGTTGTGGACACCACGGGGGCCGGCGACAGCTTCGACGCCGGCTTGTTGTACGGGCAACTCGCCGGTTGGGAGCTGGCGCGCTCGTTGCGCCTGGCCTGTGTGTGCGGGGCGCTCTCGACGCGGGCGGCGGGCGGCACGGCGGCCCAGCCCACGCTTGCGGAGGCGCTGGAGTGGCTCTGATCCTCTGCATTACGCCGAATCCGGCGATCGACCGGACGCTGGTGCTATCCGAGCTGAGGCCGGGCGAGGTTGTGCGGCCCGAACAGGTGATCATCAGCGCCGGCGGCAAGGGACTGAACGTGGCGCGGGCACTGCAGATTCTTGGCGCCGCCGCCCGCTGCTGCGGCCCGGCCGGCGGCCATCACGGGCGCATGCTGGCGGCGCTCGCCGCCGCCGACGGCCTCGCGGCCCATTGGACCGATATAGCCGAGGAGACGCGGGTTTGCACCATCCTGGTGGACCGCACCTCCGGGCTCTCGACGGGGATCTACGAGCGGGGCGAGCCGTTGGCGCCGGAGGAGTGGGCGCGCTTCACCGCTGACGCGCTGCGCTTGGCCGGCGCGTGTCGCCTGGCCTGCATCTGCGGCAGTCTTCCGGCCGGCGTGCCGCCGCAGGCGTTGGGTGAGCTGGTGGCGGCGCTCCAAGCGGCGGGGTTGCCCATTTGGGTGGATACGAGCGGCCCGGCGCTGGAAGCAGCGCTCGCGGCACGGCCGGCAGGCGTGAAGGTGAACCACGAGGAGGCCGGCGCGCTGCTGGGCAGATCGATCGAGACGCCCGCGGCAGCCGCGGCGGCGGCCAGGGCGCTCGTGGCGGCCGGCGTCGGGCAGGCAGCGATCACGCTGGGCCGGCGGGGCGCGGTGCTGGCGAGCCAAGCGGGCTGCTGGCACGCCGCTGCCCCGGCCGTGGAGGCCGTGAGCGCCGTGGGGAGCGGCGACGCCTTCTTCGCCGGCCTGCTCCA
>DAOUGF010000470.1:0-1924 GCA_034429295.1 Chloroflexaceae bacterium | reverse complement strand
CGCCGCGCTCGGCGATCGTGCGGGCGGCCATAGCCTCCAGCTCGGTGCCGATCTCGTCGATGACAATCACCTCGGGCATGTGGTTCTCCACCGCCTCGATCATTACCGCGTGCTGGGCCTTCACCGTCGGCACCTGCATGCGCCGGGCGCGGCCAATGCCGGGGTGGGGGATGTCGCCGTCGCCGGCGATCTCGTTGGAGGTGTCCACGATCACCACCCGCCTGCGGGCCTCATCGGCGAGAACGCGGGCGGCCTCCCGCAGCAGCGTCGTCTTGCCGACGCCGGGGCGCCCGAGCAGCAGCACACTCTTGCCCTCGGTCACCAGGTCGCGGATGATCTCAAGCGTCCCGCGCACCGCCCGGCCCACGCGGCAGGTCAGGCCGACCACCTGGCCGCGGCGGTTGCGGATGGCCGAGATGCGGTGCAGGGTGCGGGCGAGGCCGGCACGGTTGTCATCGCCGAACTCGCCGACGCGGGCGGTCACATAGGCGAGATCCTCGGGGGTCACCTCGCCGCAGCTCAGGTCACGCTCGCCGCTGCTGAAGCGGGCGAGAGGCGGCCGGCCGAGGTCGAGGACGACCTCGAGCAGATCGCCTTGGGCCGTCGCGGGGCCGAGCTCCGCCTGCACATGTGGCGGCAGCACCTCGAGCAGGCGCCCGATCTCATCCGTGTAGTCGTTCTGTCTGTGCATCTGCTGTAAGGGTTGAGGACGCTGGCGGTCCAGCGGCGCCTCGTTTGGCGGCGGCGCGCTCGCGCGGCCGTCGCGCTCGTTTGTATGGTCCGGTGGCAGGCGCCGGCATCGCAGCAGAGACGATGGGTGAGATGGCCGGCGCCATCATCGCGAATGGCTGGAATGGATGTGACAATGGTGGGCGGTGGCTCAATCGTGGTTGGGGCGAAGGAGGGCGAGCGGAGGGCGTCGAGCGTGGTGTATGGTGGGGAATGCGAGCGCGTCACCGGAACAACTCTAGTATACCATCTGGGGGTATATGCGTCAAGGCCTCAGGTGCTTGTTTACATTATTCTAATGCTTAGTGTTTCCTCGCTACTTTTTCTGGCAGAGCTTCCGGGAAGCTTGGACCGTGCGCCAGTTGAGCCACGATCTCTTCCGGCGGAGCTTCCCGGAAGCTGCATGCTTGGCGTGCTCGCAACTCCTTCGAAGGAACGCTTCCAGGAAGCTTGGGTCGTGCGCCAGTTGAGCCACGATCTTTTCCGGCGGAGCTTCCCGGAAGCTATATCTATCGTTAGCGGGCTGTTCGGTGCCGGGGCCGGCACGATGACGATCATGGGCGCCGCGCTCCACCTTCGGGATCACAAGGGGTGCTAGCCAGGAACGTACGGCCGGAGCATTCGCCTTAGATAACACCCGTACGGCATGCTCGACTTGGGGCGAATGCTTCGGTACGGGCCTACTGAGAGATTTCTGTGGCCCCATAGAGCCGTACGGACTACTACTACGGACTACGCTGTACGGGCACTAGCAGGGCTAGCCGCTCGCCAGCAGGCCCACCCCTAGAAGCGCCAGGCCCACCCCGACATACTGCGTTCGCATCAACCGCTCGGCCAACACCACCCAGCTGAGGAACACCGTGGTAACCGGGTAGAGCGAGCCCAGGACGGCAACAACCCCGAGCGCCCCCACCTGGGTGCCCAACGCGAACAGCACGTTGGCGCCCATATCGAGGATGCCGACCAGCCCGACCATGCCGAGCGCCGGTCCCGGCCACCCTATCGCCCGGGTGCTCGCCAGCTGGAGGACGAGCAGTAGTGGTACGGAGCCGGCCCGCGCCCACACATTCACCCACAGTGGGGAGGCTTCAGGCATACTCGTCGCCCGGTCGATCAGGGTGAAGAACAGCCCGAAGCCGAGCGCCGCCCCAAGGGCGCGTATGAAGGCCTGGCGCTGGACCGGCTCGCCGCCTCC
>DAOUGF010000469.1:0-5391 GCA_034429295.1 Chloroflexaceae bacterium | reverse complement strand
CGAGACGTCCACCAGGTTCGCGCCGCCCACCTTGGTGATCGTGGCAACGTTCTCGCCGACCGGGCCGGGGGTGGCCGGGGCTGTAGCGACGATCCTGAAGGTGGCGGTGGAGCCGGGCGGCAGGGTGAGCGCGGCGTTGATGGCACCGGCGCCCGCGGGGGGGCCTGCGGCGCCGCCGCTGTAGGTGGCCGTCCAGGTCGCGCCAGTGAAGCCGGCCGGGATGGGATCGCTGAGCGTCACGCCCGCCGTCGTGAAGCCCTGGTTACGCACAACGACGGTGACGGTGAAGGTGGCGCCGGGCAGGATGAAGGAGGAGGGGAAGGCTCCGCCGCCCAGCAACGACTGGCTGACGCTCAGGTTGAGCTCGCGGCGGTCGTCGAGGCCATTGTAGTTCTGGTCGGGCATCCAGCCGATGTCGAGCATTAGCTCGTCGGTGAGGTCGAGGTCTTGGGTGATGTCAGGGTTGATCGCTGGCTCCATCAGCAGGTTGGGGCCGGAGGCGGCGATATCGAAGTGGGAGACCGATGAGCCGGGCTGCACGATGCCGGGCGCGTAGAGCTTCACACGGCCCAGGCTGTCCACGCCCGAGACATTGGCGCGGGCGAGGGCGATCGAGACGCTCACGGGCCCATCGGCGAGCCGCTGGCGCAGCGTATCGCCGGCGGCCTTCGTCACACTCATGGCCGGGATGCTGATCTCGCTATCCTCGCCGCTCAGCTCCGGCGGCGTGGTCACCGTGATGTTGTCGGCGATCACGGCGGCGATGGCGCCGGCCGCCTGGAGGTTGCGAACCTGGGCGCTGTAGGCGCAGGGGCCGCGGCTCACCAGGGCGATCTTGCCGCTCACCGCGGCGGCATTGCTGAGCGGGTTGCAGGCGTCGAGGTCGCTATAGGCCGCGCCCGCCCCGTCCTCGTCGAGGTCAAGGGCGGCCACCAGCTGGCCACTCACAGCTGTGTCACTGAAGAGCGGGCCGAAGGTGGCGCTCCCGCCGATGAAGGGGCCGACCCCGCCGGGGCTGGTGACGCTCAACCGGGGCGCGCTGGTGCCGTAGAGCTTCGCGGCGGCCGCGGTGACGTTGGCGCCACTCCAGACCAGGTTGTTGCTGGTGATGGTGGCCTGGCGCTGGGTTGCAGTCATGTCCTTCCAGAGCGTGTTGGCGGGCCCGCTGCCGCCGACGCGGCCCATCACATAGTAGTTCCAGATGTCGTCGCGGCCCTGGAAGTTCACACCGCTGCCGACATTGACCATGCTGAGGAAGCCAAGGCCGTGACCGAACTCGTGAAGCAAGGTGACAATCAGATCGATGCCCTGATTGTCGTCCTCGTTGGGCTCGTTGCCATCGAAGCCGTAGTACCAGCTGGCATCCTCCATGCAACCGGGCTGGCCGATGTCGCTGTTGAATGTTGCGCTGATGTCGGGGAGTTCATCCAGATCGGCGCCAACCCGCTGATTGGCGAGGGCCTGGACGTACCACGTATCCTCCTTCTCGGCGCCGGGGAAGAAGCCGCCGCTGCCGGGGAAGTCGGAGTGGAGCGATTGGGGGCCGGCTGAGCCGAGCACGCCGCTGAAGGAGTTGCACGGCAGCGGGTCGAACTGGGCCTCGATCTCGATGGGCACGGTGGACTGGAGGAAGGCGGCCCAGATGCCGGCAGCGTACTTGAACGCCTCGAGGCGCTGCTGGCCGACGGTAGTACCGGGATTGCCGGCGATAGGCGTAGCGGGGGTGGGATCATTAAAACCCTCGTTGGGGCCGTCGGCGTTGATGATCGTGATCACGGTCTGCGAGGCGGCGAGGGCCGCGGCGCGCAGGGCCGGGTCGCGATCCACGGCCGCGCGCACGGCGGCGGCGCCGCCCTCGGGCTCGAAGCTGGCGGCAGCGGTGAGGGTGGGCGCCTCAGCGAGGAAGGCCGCGGCCTCCTCGAGCGTCTCCACACAGCGGGTGACCAGCTGGCCGTCGGCGCCGGTTGCGGCCAGCAGCACGGCCTGGCGCTTGCCGCGCATATCTACGAAGTAGGAGCCGTCAGGCCGCTCCTGAACGACGAGGTCGTCGGGATCGGCGAGCATGGACCTGACTTGCTCAAGGATCGCTTGCTTGTCGGCCGCGGGCCCACCTTGGGCGCTGACAGGCGCGGGGATGAAGGCGACGAGCCCGGCGCCGGTGAGCAGGAGGCTGAGACAAAACAGGGTTAGCAGCACGAGGCGTGGACGAGGGCGGGGAGTCGACGGGTCCTGAGGGGTCATCACATCCTCTTCTGGGGTGGGTTTTGGATCGCGAAATACGCGAAGTGGGCCGAAAAACGCGAAACGAAAGCGCGAAGCGCTTAAGGGAAGACGCGAAAAGAAGGGCGCGAAAAGGAAGACGCGAAAAGAAGGGCGCGTAGCGCTTAGAGGGCGCGCTACGCAATGCGGAGGATGATCGCGAGGCCGTCGTAGCCCTTGCTGCCGACTGTCTGGATGGCGGTGGCGCTGACGCGAGGCTCGGCGGCGACTATCTCATTGAGGCGGCGCACACTCTGGACGCTCGGGTCGGTGCTGTTGGGATCGGCCACCGCGCCGTCGCGCACGACGTTGTCGACGATGATCAGGCTGCCGGGGCGGGTGAGCCGCATAGCCCAGGCGAAGTAGTCGGGGTTGTTGGGCTTGTCGGCATCGATGAAGACAAGGTCGAAGGGGCCGTGGCCCTCGGCGGCGACGGCCGGGAGCGTCTCCAGGGCCTTGCCGAGCCGCACCTCGACGCTGGCGGCGAGGCCGGCGCGGGCGATGTTAGCGCGGGCGACCTCGGCGTGCTTCGGGTCGGCCTCGAGGGTGATCAGCCGGCCATCGGCAGGCAGGGCCCGCGCCAACCAGATCGTGCTGTAGCCACCCAGGGTGCCGATCTCCAAAATCGCTCGGGCGCCCGTGAGACGGGCGAGGATCTCCAACAGCTTGCCCTGGTTCGGCGCGACGTTGATCGCCGGCAGGCCGGCGGCGGCGCTCGCCTCAAGGGCGGCCTCTAGCGCCGGATCAGATGGGACAAGCAGATCGGTGATGTACTGGTCAACGGCGCCCCATAGCTCCTGGCTCACATATCCCTCGCTTTGCGGCGGCATAATGCTACACCGCCACGTTGACACTAAAAAGCGCCGGGCGCTATAATGCCCGCAAGCTCACCGCCCGAACTATAGCCCGTTTCTGCCCCGCGCGCAACGCTATGGAGATTGAGAATTGAGCGAGAGGCATTGAGAATCCACCCACGCTCAATGCCCCATGCTCAGTTCCCAATGCTCGATTATGGCCGACGAGCTGCTCTACTTCAACGGAGTGAACGCCAGCCGGGGGGAATACGCACAAGAGCCGCTGACGGTCCAGGCGCTAGCGCGACTGATCCGCGGCGACTCACCAGAAGCCGCCACACCCGAGCAGCTCGATCCGGACCCTGAGCAGCGGCAGTTGCTCAAGCAGCGGGCGCAGCTACTCGCGAGCGGCAGTTTCGAGGTAAAGGAGGGCGTTGATCAGACTGATCTGGCCCAGACGGGCTGGGCGGTGATCTTCCCCGCGCCTCTGCCTGGCGCCCCCGACCCTTACGCCGCGGTGCGTGAGGCCTTGATGCCGCTGCTGCAGCTGCGACAGCGGCAGGCCGGCGAGCGCTACCGCGAGTGCTTCGGCTCCACCGGCTACCGCCCCGGCGAGAGCCTGCGCGACTTCCTCAGGCGCCAGGGCGCCGCCACCAGCGGCCCTGTGGACCCTGAGCGCTTTCCATACTATGTGCTGATCGTCGGCTCGCCTGAGGAGATCCCGTTCCGCTTCCAGTACCAGCTGGATGTGCAGTACTCCGTTGGCCGGCTCCACTTCGCCGACCTGCGCGAGTATGACCAGTATGCCCGCAGCGTAGCCGCCGCGGCGTCCGGCGAGGTGGCCCTGCCCCGGCGGGCGGTCTTCTTCGCCACCTCGAACCCCGACGATCCGGCTACGGCTCGCTCGGCGACGGAACTGGCCACGCCCCTCGCCACCGCGCTCCAAGCCGATCCCCGCGCCCAGGGATGGCAGGTGGAGACAGTGACGGGCGCCCCGGCCACCAAGGCCCGCCTCAGCGCGCTTCTGGGCGGCTCTGAGACGCCGGCGCTGCTCTTTACGGCCAGCCACGGCGCCGAGTTCGACAGGCTCGACTCGCGGCAGCTGAGGCATCAGGGCGCCCTGATCTGCCAGGATTGGCCCGGCCCCGTGGAGTGGAGCCACAGGGCGCTGCCGGACGACTTCTATTTCGCCGGCGACGATGTTGGCGACGACGCGCGCCTGCTCGGCACCGTCGCCTTCCACTTCGCCTGCTTCGGCGCAGGCACGCCGCGGCTGGACGACTTCCCGCACATGCAGCGCGGGCCGCGGCGGGAGATCGCGCCCCACGCCTTTGTGAGCCCTCTGGCCCAGCGCCTCCTCGGCCATCCCAAGGGCGGCGCCCTGGCTGTCGTCGGCCACGTGGAACGGGCCTGGACATTCTCGTTCAGCGATGCGAGCGGCGTGCGCCACCTGGAGACGTTCGGCAGCGCCCTGCGACGCCTGCTGCTCGCCGGGGCGCCCATTGGCTGGGCGCTGGAGTTCTTTAACAATCGCTACGCCGGTCTGGCCACGGAGCTCACCGAGGATCTGGAAAATATTCGCTGGCAGCACAACCCACCCGACGATCTCACCCTGATGATGCGCTGGACCGAGCATAACGACGCCAGAAGCTACGTGGTGCTCGGCGACCCCGCCATCCAGCTGCCCCTGGTGAAGGAAGGCGTCGCGGCCTCCGCCGAGCGGGCCACGATCCCCGTGGTGACCACGCCGGCAGGCGGCGGGCAGGAGCAACCGATGGGCGGAGAAACACAGCAACAGCCATCGCAGCCGTCGCAGCAGCCACAACCGCAGCAACCGTCGCAGCAGCCGTCGCAGCCATCTGGCTACCAGCCGTTCCCTCCGCCCCAAGTGCCGCCCGGCTACATCCCGGCCCCGATCGTGATCTACCCCGGCTACATGCCGGCCCAGGGGTACGGCCCGGCGAGCGGCCAGGCGGGCGCGAGCTACGGCATCGGCGATCTGTTCCGCAGCGGCGGCGAGGCCGTGAGTGAGACGATGCGGCAGCTCACGGAGACGCTGCGGGGCTTCACCGAGCAACTGGCCGAGACTCTCAAGGAGACGATCGCCGACGCCGCCCACCTGGAGGTCGAAACCTACGTCGCCAACGATCTCACCACGGTGGCCTACCGCAAGGGCGATTTTAGCGGCGCTGAGCTGCGGGCGGTGACGCGCATGAGCCTGGATGGCGATGTGCAGGCGCTGGTGCCGGCTCGCGAAGGCGGCGGCGTTGACAGCGAGCTCTGGGCCTTCCACACGAGTATGGGGGCCCAGGCCCAGGCAAACCGCGCCGAGATGATC
>DAOUGF010000468.1:0-2862 GCA_034429295.1 Chloroflexaceae bacterium | reverse complement strand
CGGGGGCGCTCGTCGGCCATCGCAGCGCAGAGTTCGGCCACAATGGTGCGGGCCGCCGCGTACTCACGTGCAGCCTCCTGCTTGCGCCCGGCCTCGGTCGCCAGCTGTCCGAGCGTGGCGTGGGCCTGCCATAGCAAGGCCCGGGCGCCTAGCCGTTCGGTAAGCTCGCAGGCCCGCGCGCAGTCGGCATGGGCCTCGGCGGCCTCGCCCGCGGCGCGCCGGGCTGCGCTCTGATCCAGAAGTGCGTGTGCCAGTTCGAGCTCGCTGCCCAGGTCTTCGCCGAGAGCCACCGCGCCGTCGAGGGCGGCGATCGCGTCGAGCGGCAGGCCTTTTGTCAGTAGCAGCCTGCCGTGCATGCGCCTGGCGGCCATCTCGTACTGGCGTGCGCCGGCGCGCTCGGTGAGAGCCAGGGTCTCGGCGAGCAGGTGCTCGGCGTCCTCGAGGCGGCCAAGAGCGCGGTACGTTTCAGCCAGTGGGGCCCCGAGCTCCATGCGGATCACCCGGTTGTCGGTGCCGGCCAGCAGCGCGGCGCACTGCTCCAGCAGCACCAGGGCCAGCTCCCACTCCTCGCGCTGCATGTGCACCTGGGCGAGCGCGATCCTGATCCAGGACCTGATCCCGACGCCGACGACCTCATCGACAGCTCGCAGCGACGTCGCACCGATCCTGAGCGCGGCCTCCTCATCGCCGCGGGCGGCCTCGATCTGCACGAGCAGCTTCTCGATATGCAGTACCGCGCGCCGTTCATTCAGGGCTCGAGCCCGCTCGAGCGCGCCCAAGGCCAGCTGGCGGCCCGCGTCGAGCTGGCCGCGATAGTAGAGCACCACCAGGTGCTCGAGCTCGTTCCAGACCGCGAACGAGGACCATGCCGACTGGTGCGCGAAGCTCTGTCCCTGCTCGGCGTAGCGTACGGTGTCGTCCCAACGACCGAGATACTCCGAACACTCGGCGAGGTAGAGGTACCCGAGCACCACGGCGGGTATGTCGCCCCGCGTCTCGCCGAGGGCGATGTCGCGCCGCGACCAGATCATGCTCTCCTCGAAACGCCCGGCGTACATCAGCACGATCGCCATGTAGCCGTAGTAGAAGTGGAGGCTGGCAGGGTCGTCCAGGCCCTCGAGCAGCTTGCCGGCCCGCTCGAGGTAGGAGAGCGCCCGATCGTATTGTGCGCTCAGGTGGTGGTAGAAGCCGGCCCACAGCGCGGCGCTGGCGACCTCTTTGGGTTGCGTCGCGGGGTCAAGCTCGTCGAGTGCCTCCAGCAGATAGGCCAGGCCGCGCTCGTCGCCGATATTCGCGTAGGAGCCACCGAGATCGGCCTTGAGGGCGGCCCGCCTCGCAGGGTCGCTTGTCGCCGCGAGCGCCCGCTCGAAGAACGGGATCGCCTCGACGAATTGGCCGCTTCTGAAGTGGGCTGCGCCGATCGCGCGATCGGCTTGGACCACGAGCTCGGGCATGGCGAGGGCTTGGGCACAGCGACGCGCCCGTTCGAGATGGCTGAGCGCCTCAGTGTAGGCATAGAGCGTCTGGGCCTGGGCGCCGGCCCGTTGTGCCCAACTCATGGCTGGCTCCCACAGCGCGGCCTCCTCGTAGTGGAGGGCGAGCTCGCCAGCGCGCAACTCGGGCGTCCCAGCCACTCCACGCGCCAGCGCCTCGGCAATGGCGCGGTGCCGCACCCTGCGCTCACGGACCAGCAGGTCGCCGTAGATCGCCTCGCGCGTCAGGGCGTGACGGAAGACGAACGTCTCGTCGCTCTCCTCGCTCACCAGCTGGGCGGCGCGCAGCTCCCTCAGCTGGCGCAGCAACTCAGCCTCGGGCTGGCCGATGATCGCCTGGAGCACCCGCAGGTCGAAGCGTTGTCCTGCTACCGCCGCCAGCGTCAGTAGCTCGAGTGCGCCCGCGCTCAGCTGTTCCGTTCGCTGCTGCACGGCCACCTGCACCGTACGGGGAATGCGCAGCTGGGTGAGCGGCTTGCGCGTCCATTCGCCGCTCACCTGGTAGATGTCGCCGCTGGCGATCAGGGACTTCAGCACCTCTTCGATGAAGAGCGGGTTGCCCTCGGTGAGGGCGTGGAGCGCCTCCAGAAAGTCGGCCCTGGCTGGGCTCGTAAGGTTGAAAATCGCCTGGAGCATCAGCGCCATGTCGGTCTGGCTCAGCCGCTCGAGGGCCAGCTCCGTGACATATGCCAGGCGATCAAAGGAGGCCAGAGTCTGTCGCAGCGAAGGGTTGCTCTCGTCGTCGCGGAAGGTGAGGAGCAGCAGAACCGGGCGAGCCTCAAGCTGGCGTGCGAGGAAGAGCAGCCACTCCAGGCTGGTATCATCCGACCAGTGGAGATCTTCGAAGACCAGCAGGAGCGGCGCTTGGCCAGGCTCGAGCGACTGCAGCACCTGTTGGGCGAGTGCCTGGAAGAGGCGGCGCTTGCGCTGCTCGGGATCAACTGCCGGCTCGCGGTCGGCGCGCTCGTGTGGCAGGGTAAGCTCAGGGAGCAAGGGGAGAAGCTCGGGGGCAAGAGGGCCGAGCGGGCGTGCGAGATCGGCAGCGCCAATAAAGGAGGCGCGCAGCATAGAGATCAGCAGAGCATAGGGAACGCCCTGGTCGTACTCGAAGCAGCGGCCTTCGATCACCGGCATCCCGGCGGAGCGCGCGGCTGCCTTCATTGTGGCGACGAGCCGCGACTTGCCGATCCCCGCTTCGCCGCATATCAGCACGACTTGGCCCTGTCCAAGGCGAGCCTGGTCGAGCAGCGCATCCAGCGACCCGACTTCAGCATCACGACCGATCAGGATAGGGCAGATCACAGTCGCGTTGCTCGTTGTTGGCATGCATAAATTATAGCATCCGGGCTGCAGCAACGGGGAGTTAAGG
>DAOUGF010000467.1:0-6100 GCA_034429295.1 Chloroflexaceae bacterium | reverse complement strand
GCCCCTCAGCCCCGAGCGGATCGCCGCGCTGCTGGCCGCCGCTGACGAGCTGATGGGCGTGGAGGCGCCGCAGCCAACCGCGATCTCTGAGGTATAGGTTAGGTCAGAGCTCCCCCATGGGCGACGACCGACGACCGACGACAGACCACGCCCGCGCCTGTTCGGCGGTCGTCCGTCGCCTCCATGCACTTGGGTGCCGACGGACAACTGATGACAGATCACCGCCCGCTCTTGTCCGGCGGTCGTCGGTCGTCTCCATGCATATGGGCGACGACCGGCTACCGGCGAGAGACCACCACCCGCATCTGTTCGGCGGTCGTCGGTCGTCCGTCGTCGGTCGTCTCCGTCGGCCACCGGCGACAGAGCACCGCCCGCTCTTGTCCGGCGGTCGTCGGTCGTCCGTCGTCGGTCGTCTCCAGAGATGCGAGGCTTCAGCTACTCTTGACTGTGCTCGACTGTAACTTTTCCCCTCGTTTCGTGTCTACCATAGTGGGCCAAGCACCACGGGAGTAGACCAATGTCAGAGCCGTTGTCCCTCGCCGAGCGAAACTGGGAGCAGTCTGCTCCGCTCTCGCTCGACGACCTCTATCGCCGCTACCAGGGGCCTGTGCAGCGCTATCTGCAGCGGCTCTGCGGCTCGGCCGATTTGGCCGAAGAACTCAGCCAGGAGACCTTCGCCAACGCCTGCGCCAACCTGCTGCGCTTCCGCGGCGACTGCTCGGTGGCCACCTGGCTGTTCCGCATCGCCCGCAACACCTACCTCAACAGCCTGCGCCGCCCTTCGCCCACCCGGATCGACACCGACGAGCTGCTCGCCATCCCCGACGGCGACGCCTACGGCGACCCGGCCCGCAGCTTCGCCGCCCGCGAGCAGCGCGATACGATCGGCCTGGCGCTAGCCCAGCTCCCCGAGCGGCAGCGCAGCCTGCTGCTGCTGCGCGATCTGGAGGGCCTTAGCTACGCCGAGATCGCCGATATCCTGGGGCTCAGCCTCGCCGCTGTGAAAGTGAACCTGTTCCGCGCCCGCCACGCCTTCCGCGCGGCCTACAGCGCTTTGGAGTCGTAGCTATGCACGCATACGAGACAGAGATGAGCCGCCTGCCCGTTGATACATCCACCTCCTGCGCCCTGGTGCAAGATCTGCTGCCGCTCTACCTGGAGGGCGAGGTGAGCCAGGGGAGCCGCGAGCAGATCACCGAGCATCTCGCCGACTGCGAGCGCTGCGCCGGCTTCCTCGCCGGCGCCCAGAGCGTGCGCGCGCAGCTGCGGCGCGACGAGTTGCAGCGCGTCGCCAGCCTGCGGGCCGATCAGCAGCCCCGCGGCGCCGTGTTGCTCTGGCGGGAGTTGCTGGCGGGCTGCATGGCGATGTTCCTCTGCCTGCCGGGCGGCCTCACCGCCGCCATGATCGGCTCGGGCCTCAGCAGCGGCGATGAGGCGCTTCTGGCGACCGGCGTGTTCGGCGCCCTGGTCATTTGCGGGCTCCTCTTCGGGCTGGCGCGGGTGATGGGCCCGCTCACGAGCGCCCGCACCTCCACCATCCTTGGCGGATTGGCGCTCGGCGGCGGCGGCGTGATCGCCATGATGTTCTTCAGCGCGACCAGCCCCATGGGCGTGCTCGCCGCCCTGCTGATCGGCCTCGCCGGCCTCGCTGGCGTCTGGGCGGGCGTGGCCCGCGACGGCCGCCTGCCCTTCATCCAGGGCGCTTAGCTGTGCTGCCCCGCGGAGAGGTATCCTTAAAGCCGTCCCCCAAGCTTTAAGCTTGGGGGGCGGCTTCTGATGCTGGACGGCTCGGGGCGGCTTCGGGTTTAGGCTGCTTAGGGCGGCTTAGGCCGGTTCGGGGCGGCTAGGAGCGGTGTGGATCCGTCGATGCGCTGGCTCTCGCAGGGTCGGCGCCGTGGTGTGCTGCGCAGCAGCGTAAAGTTATCCACATGTTGTCAACAGTTTTCTTTGCTCTAAACTCCTTCTTGACACTCAGGCACGCGCGTGCTATAGTTCCACTTGTCGCCGCTCGCGCCTAGATATAGTTGTGGACATAAGTTAATAGCACTACATCTAGTGCGATCTGCCTGCCGAGGCGCCCTCTCTGGCAGGCTTCTTGCTGCTAGAGTGCTATTAGCATGCTTTTACACGCCCGTGTGTAAAAGCGGCGTGCGCGGTCGTTCATTTCGCCCGGAGCCGTGCCAGCGAAGGAGGAGATTCATGGTCCAGACGCCAGAGGCCCCGCCCGCGGCGCTCAGCGAGATCGCCCGCACCGTGCTGAAGAAGCGCTACCTGATCAAAGATGAGCGGGGCAACGTCACCGAGACGCCGGAGACGATGTTCCGCCGCGTGGCCGACACCATCGCCGCCGTCGAGGGGCGCTACGGGGCCTCGCCGGAGCAGGTGGCCGCCTGGAGCGACCGCTTCTACCGCCTGATGACCCGCGGCCTCTTCGAGCCCAACAGCCCCACCCTGATGAACGCCGGCCGGCCGCTCGGGCAGCTCAGCGCGTGCTTTGCCGCTGGGACAATGATCGAGACAATAGAAGGGCCTCAGCCGATAGAGACGATCGAGGTTGGCACGCTCGTGCTGACACATGAAGGCCGATATCGTCCTGTCACTGAGAGAATGCAGCGTGTCGGCAAGCTATACCGAGTGAAAGTTGACAAGTTGCCGGCAATGTACGTTACCGGGGAGCACCCGTTCCTCACTACCGAGGGCTGGGTTTCCGTCAAAGATCTTGTTCCAAAACAGCACTTTGTAAAGATCGGTCGGCCGGAATCTGAGGTAGAGGCCGTCTTAATGAATTTTGACGGCCATGTTGAGGATGGCCGGGTGTATGCTCGGCTTGAGGGCACAAGCCCTCGTTCGCAGCGTCGCTATGCTCAACGCGATGCCATTTCGCGCCAGATTACGCCGATTCGTGATGGTGTTGAGGTCGACGAGGATATCGCTTGGATGCTCGGCCTCTATCTGGCGGAAGGTAGCATCTCGGCAGGGTATGATATCCGCTTCACGCTCTCCTGGGATGAGGAGGAGCTCGCTTCGCGGCTCGTCTCGATACTTGAAGGTAAGCTCGGCCTGCCTGCACGCATGTTGCGCCAGGTGCAGCCCAACGGACGGCGCGGCGAAGGATGGACAAGCGTCCGCCTACATAGTAAGCAGCTTGCCCAATGGCTGCTCGAGCACTTCGGCGCGGGCTTCGATCAGAAGCGGCTACCAGCTTGGATCAACCGGCTGGCACCGGAAATCCGCTCTGCGCTGCTGCGTGGCGTCGCCGATGGTGACGGAACACCAATCAATGGCGCACAGACGCGGATCACGCTCTGCAACGAGGTACTTGTTCGCCAGTTGTTTACGCTGGCCTACAGTCTGGGCTACTATGCAACGCTTCGGGCCGAGCGGATCCCCTCACTCGGCACAACTCAGCCCTGGTCGCTAGCCTTCGGAGAGACTTATAACACCGGTATGGTACGGGATGGCGCCTACCGCGTTCTCGAAGTGACGCCACTGAATGAGGAGGCAGTCGTCTATAACTTCGAGGTCGAAGAAGATCATACATACGTCGCGAATCAGGTGGTGGTGCATAACTGCTTCGTGCTGCCAATAGATGACGACCTCGGCAGCATCTACGAGACGTTGAAGCACCAGGCCCTTGTCCACCAGAGCGGCGGCGGCACCGGTTTCGCCTTCTCGCGGCTGCGCCCCCGCAACGATGTGGTCCGCTCCACGATGGGCGTGGCCTCCGGCCCCGTGAGCTTCATGGAGGTCTACAACCACTCTACCGAGGCGATCAAGCAGGGTGGGACAAGACGTGGCGCGAACATGGGCATCCTCCGGTGTGACCACCCGGATATCCTGGACTTCATCACATGTAAGCTCGACACTACAAAGATCACGAACTTTAATATCAGTGTCGCCATCACCGATGCCTTCATGCAGGCGGTGCGCGACGATGCCGAGTATGACCTGATCAACCCGCGCAGCGGGGAGGTGCAGATCGCCGGCCGCGAGCCGCTCAAGCACCCGCTCACCGGCGAGGTGCTGGTGGAGAAGGGCCAGCCGATGCGGCTGCGCGCCCGACTGGTCTTCGACCTGATCGTCCACTGTGCCCATGCCACCGGCGAGCCCGGCCTCTTCTTCATTGATCGGGCGAACGAGTACAACCCCGTGCCCGCGCTCGGCGACTATGAGGCGACCAATCCCTGCGGCGAGCAGCCCCTCCTCGCCTACGATGTCTGCAACCTCGGCTCGGTCAACCTTGGCCTCTTCGTCACGGAGCAGCGGGAGATCGACTGGGACGCGCTGCGGGAGACGGTGCACGAGAGCACGCGCTTCCTCGACAACGTGATCGACGCGAATCACTACCCGCTGCCGCAGATCGCCGAGCTGAGCCAGAAGATCCGCCGCATCGGCTTGGGCGTGATGGGTTGGGCCGACATGCTCGTGAAGCTCGGCGTGCCCTACAGTTCCGAGGAGGCCACCGAGTTGGGTCGTCGGGTGATGCGCTTCGTGGACGAGGAGAGCAAAGTCGCGTCGGAGCAGCTCGCCGCCGAGCGGGGCACCTTCCCCGAGTGGGAGCGCTCGATCTGGGGGCCCGACGAGACGTGCGCGCGCCGCGCCGACGGCAGCCGCGTGCGGCCCATGCGCCGGCTGCGCAACTGCAACGTCACCACGGTGGCGCCCACGGGGACGATCAGCATCATCGCTGGCTGCTCGTCGGGGATCGAGCCGCTCTTCGCGATCGCCTTCTGGCGCTACCAGGCCGACAGCCGCATGCTCGACATCAATCAGGAGTTCGTGGCGCAGGCTAAGCGCGAGGGCTGGTACAGCGAGGCGCTGATGGAGCGCATCGCCGACACGGGCCACATCCACCACCCCGAGGTGCCCGCCGAGGTGCAGCGGGTTTGGGTCACCGCCCACGACATCTCGCCGGAGTGGCACGTCCGCATGCAGGCCGCCTTCCAGGAGTACACCGACAGCGCGATTTCGAAGACGATCAACTTCCCCAACGAGGCTACGCCGGAGCAGGTGCGGGAGGCCTACGAACTGGCCTTCAGCCTCGGCTGCAAGGGTATCACCGTCTACCGCGACGGCTCACGCTCGAACCAGGTGCTCTCCACCGGCTCGACCGGCGAGGCGAGCAAGCAGCAGGAGCCGCCACAGGCGGCCGAGCCCGCGGCGCCCGTGCCCGCCCCGCCCGCGGCTGTGGTGCCGCGCAGCGTCCCAATGGATGGGCTGCCGAGCCACTCCTTCCCGGTGCTTACGCCGCTTGGCAAGCTGCGGCTCTTCGTGACCGAGCTCGATGGGCAGCCCTTCGAGGTCTTCGCGATCATCGGGCGGGCCGGCAGCGATGTGATGGCTTTCACCGAGGCGATCGGGCGGCTGCTCTCGCTGGCGCTGCGCTGCGGCGTGCCGGTGAAGCTGCTCGCCGAGCAGCTGCGGGGCATCGGCGGTGCCCGTAGCGCCGGCTTCGGCCCCGACCGGGTGCGCTCCGTGCCCGACGCGATCGGCAAGCTGCTGCAGGACCACTACGTGAACGGCGTGCGCGCCACCCGCGCCAAGCCGCTCAAGGCCGGGCTGGATGACAGCTACAACGGCAATGGGGAGGCCAACGGTAACGGCCACCACGAGCCGGAGCAGGCCTCCTTCGGCATGCTGCCTCTCGCCATCGAGGCGGTAGCCAGCGGCGAGATCTGCCCCGACTGCCAGAACGCCACCCTGATGTACCAGGAGGGCTGCCGCAAGTGCCACACCTGCGGCTACACCGAGTGCTAAGGTCGGTATCGTAGGTCGAGGCAGTCGCTGTGCGACTGCCTCGACCTCTTTCGTTGGTGTGCGCTCCGAAACCCGCTGCCGCCTTTCACACAAGCCGACGGTCTTCCCGCATCGACACGCCCGGCGGCGCATCTCCCTCGGCGTCGAGAGCGGGTGGTGCCATACCCGCTCTCGGCGCCAGCTGCACCCTGCGAGGATGCCTGCGGCATTCGGCAGCTTTGCCGCAGAAGGTCCGGCGGACTACGACCCTCTATCGTAAACTTGCATCATCGCGTATAATCGGCGTTAAGAGCGTTAAGGTGGGCGGCACGCGGGAAAGGACGCCGATGCAGGTCTTACTCGT
>DAOUGF010000466.1:0-2376 GCA_034429295.1 Chloroflexaceae bacterium | reverse complement strand
AGAAGCGGAACAGCGTCTCGCCGCCTTTCGAACCACCTGGGAGCGGGTCGAGCCGGAGGTGGTGCGTAAACTCGCTCACGACATCGAGCGGTGTTTCACCTTTTACCAGGTTGAACTTGCCCTGCATCATCTGGTGCGCTCGACGAACCTGCTTGAACGCTTTTTTCGCGAGTTTCGCACCAAGACCGACGAGATCGGCGCCTTTCCCAATGAGCAATCCTGTTTGGTGGTCTTCCACCTGATTGTCACCCGTGACGACGCCAAGCATGATCGTGGGCGTTCGCGCAAGCGCGAGTGAGCGTCACCCCAGACAGAGCCGTCGCTCAAAAGTTCTCACCACCGCGAAGACCTCCTGACACTACCCAAGATCGTAGCCGTCGGTCTCGCTGAAGAACTTACTCACCGTACTGTCGCCAATACGGAGAGAGCCTGCTCACCGCTGCCAGCTGAATGTTGGCGGGCATTGGTAGTCGCTGCGCCGGAATTGGGTGGGCTGGGTCACATTGAAGCGGGCGATCTCGTCGTTCGTGAAGCCGCGATACATACGACAGGCCGCCGGGCCTATCGCCAGCTTTACGCTGCGCGACGGCGTAGCAGCATATTCGCTCCGAGCGCAGAGCGGTGCGGCAGGTGTCCCCTGGGGCGGCCCAGACGCCGGCGAGCGCTGGGATCTGCGGCTGAGCCGGACGGCGCCGCTACGCCTCTCGCTCGACACAGGTGTCGGCATGGCCTCAGCCGACCTATCGGAGCTGCAGGTGAACGGCGGCGTCGGCCGGATCGTGCTGACCTTACCTCGCCAGGGGCAACTCCAGGGCAGCATCAACAGCGGCGTCGGCCAGCTACAGATCATCGTCCCGCAGGGAGTCGCGGCCCGCATCGAGATCAACCGCGGCTTGGGCAGCGTGCAGGTTCCAGCTGACTACACCCGGCGGGGCAATCTCTATCAGTCGCCTGACTACGCGGAGTCGGAGCATCGCGTGGAACTCACCCTGAATGGGGGCGCTGGTGGGATCACGATCAGCGAGGGCGGCGACTGATGAGCCCACGAACCGACGCGCCCCTTACGGACGCCCCCGCACCTCCGGCCTGGTGTCTGCGAGAGGCTGCTGCGGGGCAGCGCCCCGCGCCCCTACCACCTGCACAGTGCGTGGAGATGCGAGCGGGCTGTTGCAGCGAGGAGGTGTCTCATGGACGTCAACTCGGAGCAGACCGGCGTGCTGCGCTCCGCCAAGGTTACAGCCGCCCGGCTCCAGGCCGAGATCCCGTTTGATGCCCTGTTGGAGACGGCGCCCGACGCGATGGTGATCGTGGACGACGCGGGTATCATCCTGCTGGTCAACGCCCAAACTGAGCAACTCTTCGGCTATCGCCACGAGGAATTGGTCGGCAGGCCGGTCGAGCTCCTGATGCCGGAGCACTTCCGCCATACCCACCCGAGCCATCGAGCGAGCTACGTCAGCCACCCCCGCGTCCGCCCGATGGGCGCCGGCCTGGAACTGTTCGGCCAGCGCAAGGACGGGAGCACCTTCCCGGTTGAGATCAGCCTGAGCCCACTGCAGACCGAGGCGGGCCTTCTCATCAGCAGCGCCATCCGCGATATCAGCGCGCACAAGCAGGCGCAGGCCGCCCTCCTTCAGCAGGCCATCCAGCTCAAGGAGCAGGCCGATCTCCTTGAGCTCACCCACGACGCCATCATCGTGCGTGGCGTGGATGGGCAGGTTACATTCTGGAACCGCGGCGCCGAGGAGCTGTACGGCTGGTCGCCAGCCGAGGCCCTCGGCCAGGTCACCCACCAGCTGCTCCAGACACAGTTCCCGCACTCACGAGCAGCGCAGGACGAGGCCCTGCAAACGACAGATCGCTGGGAGGGCGAGCTGACCCACACCCGGCGCGACGGCTCGCAGGTTGTGGTCTCCAGCCGGCAGGTGCTGCAACGGGACGGCGAGGGTAGGCCCCGCGCCGTCCTTGAGATCAACACCGACATCACGGAGCGCAAGCGCGCGGCAGATGCGCTCGAGCGCCAGGTTCAGCAGCGCACCGCCCATCTGAACACGCTGCTCCAGTTCAGCCAGGAGCTGCTCACCGCCCGCGGCCTGGATGAGGTGCTCTCACAAGCGATGCGCCACGCAATGGCGCTGGCGCCCGCTGCGCAGCGCGGCGCGATCTACCTCTATGAGCCGGCCGATAGGCGCCTCGCGCTGCGCGCCAGCGCCGGCTTCAACGAGCTGCCGGAGTTCCACTGGCCGATCAAGCTCGGGCTGATTGGCCGGGCCTTCCAGCACTGCTGCGTCCAGCACGTGCATAGCGGAGCGCAGTGGCTCGCTCTGGTGCAAGAGACGACCGACGACGCGCCGGCGCAGCTACTGAAGGCCCTGC
>DAOUGF010000465.1:0-3276 GCA_034429295.1 Chloroflexaceae bacterium | reverse complement strand
TCGGGGGTTCCAAGGGGGCAGCCGCCCCCTTGGCGGGGAGCGCGAGGGGCGGAGCCCGCTCGCATCCTCACACACCGCACAGGTGGTACGGGTTTGGGGTAGCACCCCGAAGGCGGGGGGCAGAGCCCGCCCGCATCCCCACCCACCGTGCAGGTGGAACTGCTTTGGGGCAGCGCCCCGAGCAGCCCGTATCGCAGACACCAGGCCGGGGCGCGGTAGCGGCAGCGCCCCGCTCCCCCGCGCCGCTCGCTAGCGCGCCAGGAGCGGCAACATCACGCTGTAGCCGGTCTCCGCGGTGTACCGCGGTGAGAGATTGCCGGCCGCGTCGCGGAACTGCACACTCACCGTCTCGTCGGACGGCGCTTGGGGAAGCTGCACGCTCGGCGTGTACGGCACCCAGAGCGGCGCCCCGTCGCCCACCTGGAGCGCCACCTCCTCGACGCCCGAGCCCTCGTCGCTGGCGCTCAGCAGCACCCGCGCCATATTAGTGGCGTCGCGGATCGCGCTGCCGTGTGGCGGGACTGTATCGACGGTGAAACTGGCGGCGTAGGGCAGCGAGACCAAGCCGGCTGCATCGCGGAAGCGGGCATACAGCGTGTGCTCACCCTCGCCGATGATCGTGGCGTGCAGCTCTGGCGTGTAGGGCTGCCACGGCGCGTCGTGGAAGCTGGTCTCCTGGCTGACCTGCACCTCGACGGTGCCGGTGGGCGCCTCCAGGGTCAGCGCCACATCGGTGCTGTTCACCAAGGGGGGCGCCGTGACCCCATAGGTGGGCTGCGGGCCGACCCCGTTCACGGCGATCTGGCGTACAACGGGCGTCGAGGCGTTTCCGGCGCTGTTCACAGCCCGCAGCTCCACTGTGTAGCTGCCGTCGTAGAGCGGCAACTCGGCGCTGAAGCGCTCCTCGACGCTGTCGAACGCGCCGTCGCTGGCCAGCGCGGGGCTCCACGGCCCGCCGTCAACGCGATACTCCACTGTCGCCACGTGGTTCAGCGTCACGCCTATCTGGTAGGGCGCCGGCAGAGGCAGCTCGCTGGCGTGACCCTCCAGCACCGGGCGGCCATCGGCAGCGGTGGAGGCCGTTTCGCTGAGGAGAAGGACGGGCTGCGTGTCGAGCGGGTCGATCAAGCCGTCGCCATCGCTATCGCGGTAGCCGACCTGGTGCAGCGCCGACTGGTCGATCAAGCCGGCGGCGAACGCCCCATTGGGCTCGAGCATAATACTTGGCGTCCCGGCGCCGCAGCGGCCGTACACACTATTGCTATTGGGGATGTCGAGGTAGCCGCTGCGGCGATCGCAGCTGATGCGGGCGGCGGCGTACTGATCGAGGGCCCCGAAGATGTGGCCGAACTCGTGCGCCGCTATCGCCGCCATGCGCCTGGTGCCGTAGCTGCCCGCATCCGAGGTGAGCACGAGGAAGGGGCCGTTGATGTAGGCGTAGGCGAAGCGGCCATCGGGGAAGAAGCCGCTGCTGTAGTTGGCGCTGTTCACCACGAACAGGGTTGTTGCCCAATCAGCGCCGGTCTCATCGCGGAGCGCCTCGGCCGCGGCGTATGCCTGATCAAAATAGCTCGGGCCGTCAAAGCCGAGCCTGCCCAGCACATCGCTGATCCAGAGCCCCTCATCGCTGACGCTGTAGCGTATCGGCTCGTAGCCCGTGGGCGCGACCTCCACCACGAGCTGGAAGCGCAGGCGCGCTAACGGCAGCTGCGCCGCCCACCAGTCCAGCGCGGCCTGCACCTGCGTTCGCACAGCCTCGATCTGGTCAGGCGTCCAATCCTCGATCGAAGGGTCGATCGAACCATCGCTCTCGGGAAGCAGGAGCCGCACTGCGATGTCGCCGGCCATGTACTGGCTCAGGCCCCTGGGTGTGGAGCCGTTGCCAGCGAGGCCCGCTACTCGGGGCGGGGGCGCGATGAAGGCATCTTCCTGGAGAGGCGGAGAAGCTTCGGTCAGGCCGGCGTAGCTGGGGAGGGGGAGCAGGGCAAAGAGGAGCGCGAGTGTCAAAACGTGGACAAGCAAACGCATCAGGTGTTCCTCAGGCGGGACGGAATAGTGTGATGGGGGAACATCCGTCGGCAGGCAGGGGCCTGCAGGGGTGTTAATTTATGACGAGATTGTAATTGAAGGAGCCACTCTTTCCTACAGGCGTAAAGTCCTTTTGCTGGCTGGAGAGGTATCTAGCGGGGTGTGGGGTCACAGTACTAGATGACGAGATTGTAATCAACGAGCCCGAGCGCCAATGAGTGCGCCCATGCTGCGCCCAAGCGTGTGACCAGTGGTAGAATGGCGCCGATGCGCGCGCTTCTACTGCTACTGATGGCCCTGCTCCTCGTCGCCTGCGGTGCGGAACAGCGGCCGCTCCCCACTGCCGCGCCGGCGCCCACGCTGCCCGCCATCCGCGAGTTGCTCGCGAAACCGGCGGCTGGCCCCGTCACCACCTTTGGCTACCTCTATCTGACGCCCGATGGGGCCGCTCTGGTGGACGGCCTGAGCCTCGGCTTGGCCGAGGGCCCGACACCAGTGGATGGGGCTGGCCTTTGGCTGGAGCCGGCCCCGGCGCTGCCCGACGACGCGCCGCTCGTCGAGGCGAACGGCGCGCGCTATGGCATCGTCGTCGCCCGTGGCGCCTTGGAGGGGCCTGATGCCTATGGTCCCCAAGGCGCGTATCGCTACCGGCTGGCGGGCGCGCAGGTGGAGCCGCTGAGCGTGCGCGAGCTGAGCATCCCGCTCCTGCTCGCCAACCCCGCCCTCTATGAGGGCCAGGCCGTGCGCCTGCAAGGCCAGCTTCTCGCCAGCGCGGATCAGGCCCTCCTCGTCGAGCGGATCGGCGCAGGGGGCGTGCCGGAAGCCTCCGCGCTGCAGCTCAAGCTGGCCATCCCCCCGCCCGACACGGCTGCGCTGTCGCGCCTACGGCAGGCTGGTGACGGCGGTATCCGCTTCGGCCCGGTGGAGATCACCGGGCTCTGGCGCGGCGGCCGCCTCTATCCCCTCTCCGTCGTCGCCCGCTAAGCTCTCCAAGCCAGGTAGCCCCCAGACGCCGCCCCCGCAGCGATGCTGCCCTAGATACTGCCCCCGAAGCGATGCTACCCTAGATGCCGCCCCCGAAGCTCCAAGCTTTGGGGGCGGCCTAGGCCACGGCGGAGTGCAATTCTGCGCCAACGTCGTACTATTTTACATAATACGAGAATAGTCCCTAAAACCCTGGCTCCCAAGCTGAACATGGGAGGCTGAGAAAGCGTCGTGATAGGTTTTGACAGTCTTTTTCCGGCTCCT
>DAOUGF010000464.1:0-3397 GCA_034429295.1 Chloroflexaceae bacterium | reverse complement strand
TCGCCCATTGGTTGCGCCCTCCACGATCCGTCGTGCCGACGCCACTCCGCCGCAGAGCAAGTAGGAACCCGGTGTGCGGAGGCGTACGGCACAACCGATGCTCACACACCACCCCGAGCGGGGATCTGCCGCCGGCCGAGGCGGATGGCTCTGCCTGTCGATGGCTTCCGGCGGGGAGCGCGAGGGGCGGAGCCCGCCTGCTAAGCCACGCACCGCGCAGGTGGCACGGGCACGGGGCGGCCGACCGCCACGATCGGGCGCACGCCCGTGCTAATTCGGCTACCGAAAACGCCCCGCATGTGGTATAATGTGAGGGTTAATGAGGAGGCCAGCTTGAGCATTGCGAAGCCCCGAAACGTTAGTCTCGTCGACACGCTGAGCGCGGGGTATCGCACCCTCAACCGCCGCCCTCTGGTGCTCGCGATCCCGGCCGCCCTCAGCGCCTATCTCTGGCTCGGCGCACCCATCGGCCTTGGTTCGCTGGGCGACGAGCTCCGCCTCGCCCTCAGCGACGCCGCCGGCCTCGTTGGCGCAGAGCAGGCCGCCCGCGAGGAGCTGGTGCGGAATCTGCTCGCCAGCGATCTGCGGGTCGCCCTGGCCTGGCTGAACTTCGTGCCGGTGCTCGCCCCCCAGAGCAACGCCGCGGTTCCGGGCGCCATCGGTCTGAGCAGCCCGCTGGAGCTGATCGTCGCTGTGCTGCTGGTGAACCTGCTGGCCCTGCTGCTGAGCAGCCTCTTCCTCACCACGCTCAGCGAGGCCCTGCAGGGCGAGCAAGCCCGGTTCTGGCCACTCCTGCGCCGCAGCGGGCGCGTGGCGCGTGATATCTGCCTCGCGCTGCTGGCCTTGCTCGGCGTCGGCTTGATCCTGGCCCTGCCGTTCCTGGCGATCTCCGTGATCGTGATCGCCATCCTGCCCGGCGCCACCCTGCTGGTGCTCCTCAGCTGGTATATCGCCCTCTTCTGGGCCTATGTCTACACCGGCTTCGCGCCCGAGGCGATCACCCTCGGCCAGACCGGCCCGCTCCAGGCCCTGTACAAAAGCGTTCATATTGTGCGGCGCGATCTCGGCGGCACGTTGGGGCTGCTGCTGCTCAGCTTTGTCATCGCCAGCGGCCTCGGCGTCGTCTGGCGGCAGATCGCCGTGAGCCCGGCCGGCCTCGCTATCGCCATCCTCGGCAGCGCCTATGTCGGCAGCGGCCTTGCAGCTGCCCGCCTGCAGTTCTATCGCGACCGCGAGCGGGCCGTGGGCCACTGATGCCCCTCGGCGCGAGGCACAATCACCAGGTACGACTACATTCGAAAGGACGAGAGCCACCATATGAAGGACGAAGCGATTATGACCACCGAGCCGCAGAGCTACGATGCAAGCCAGATCACGGTGCTCGAGGGCCTCGACGCGGTGCGCAAGCGCCCCGGCATGTATATCGGCCCCACCGACATCAACGGCTTGCACCATATGATCAAAGAGGTTGTTGATAATTCGGTGGACGAGGCCCTCGCCGGCCACGCTACCCTGATCACCGTCACCATCTACAAGGACGGCTCGGTGAAGGTTACCGATAACGGCCGCGGCATCCCGGTGGATATCCACCCCAAGCATAAGGTCTCCGCGCTGCAGCTGGCCGCCACGGAGCTCCACGCCGGCGGCAAGTTCGGCGATGGCGGCTACAAGGTCTCTTCCGGCCTCCACGGCGTGGGTCTCTCGGTGGTCAACGCCCTCTCGGAGTGGATGCGGGCCGAGGTGCGCCGCCACGGCAAGCTCTGGGTGCAGGAGTACCGCACGGGCAAGCCTGTGGCCCCGGTGAAGGCTGTGGGTCCCGCCGATGGCACCGGCACCACCATCCACTTCAAGCCTGATGTCACGATCTTCAAGGATGGCATCGACTATAACTTTAAGGCCCTCGCCCAGCGCCTGCGGGAGATGGCCTACCTCACCAAGGGCCTGCATTTTAGGTTTGAGGACCAGCGGGACGGCCAGTTGGTGAACTTCTACTTCGAGGGCGGTATCGTCTCTTATGTGCGCCACCTGAACAAGGATAAGACGACCCTCCACAAGGTGCCCTTCTACGCCGAGCGCACGGTGAATGACGTGGCCGTCGAGGTGGCCCTCCAGTACACCGACACCTACGACACCGACTCGGTCTACGCCTTCGCCAATAACATCAACAACACCGACGGCGGCGCTCACCTTTCCGGCTTCCGCACGGCGCTCACCCGCGTGATCAACAACTACGCCCGTGCCAAGAACCTCCTCAAAGAGAATGAGGCCAACCTCACCGGCGACGATGTGCGCGAAGGCCTCACGGCTGTGATCAGCGTGAAGCTGCGGGACCCGCTCTTCTCCTCGCAGACGAAGGAGAAGCTGGTGAGCCCCGAGGCCGCTGGCGCGGTGGCCACCGTGCTCGGCGATAACTTCTCCGCCTGGCTCGACGAGAACCCCAGCGAGGCGCGGCGTATTATCGAGAAGACGATCTCCGCCGCCCGCACTCGCCTCGCCGTCCAGAAGGTGAAGGAGACGGCGCGCAAGAGCGCGATGGAGGGCTTCTCGCTCCCCGGCAAGCTCGCCGATTGCTCCGACACCAACCCGGCCCGCTGCGAGCTCTACATCGTCGAGGGCGACAGCGCAGGCGGCACGGCCAAGCAGGGGCGCGACCGCCGCTTCCAGGCGATCCTGCCGCTCCGCGGTAAGATCCTCAACGTCGAGAAGAGCCGCCTCGATAAGATGCTCTCCAACGCCGAGGTGAAGGCCCTGATCACCGCGATCGGCACGGCGATCGGCGAGCAGTTCTCGCCCGAGAAGCTGCGCTACCACCGCATCATCCTGATGGCCGACGCCGATGTGGACGGCAGCCACATCCGGACGCTGCTGCTCACCTTCTTCTTCCGTCACATGCGGCAGTTGATCACCAACGGCCACCTCTACATCGCCCAGCCGCCGCTCTACCGGATCAAGCACGGCAAGGAACAGCGCTACACCTACTCCGACAGCGAGCGCGATAGCTATCTCAGCAGCCTGCCCCAGGGCAGCAAGGTCGAGATCCAGCGCTACAAAGGCCTCGGCGAGATGAACGCCGAGCAGCTCTGGGAGACGACGCTCAACCCTGCCAACCGCGTCATCCTCCAGGTGACGCTCGAGGACGCCCAGCAGGCCGATGAGACCTTCACCATGCTCATGGGCGATCTGGTGCCGCCGCGCCGCCGCTTCATCCAGACCCACGCCGCCGAGGTGAGGGATCTGGACGTGTAGGCCCCACAGGTTGTAAGGAAACCGCCCCGGCGCTGCCTCAGCGCCGGGGCGGTTTGCTATGCGGCAGTCTGCCCGCACCTGCTGCGGGGGCAAGCGCTTCGCGCCACTGCGTCAAGGCGCCCCGCACCCCCGCGGGTTCCACCTGCACGGT
>DAOUGF010000463.1:0-5986 GCA_034429295.1 Chloroflexaceae bacterium | reverse complement strand
CCAGGCCGCATTGCGTCTATCGCCCAGGCGCTGAAACAGGCGGAGACTCCGCTCATAGTGCTCGGCGGATTGCGCGTAATCGCCGTGAACGAACGCGTCCTCGCCTAACTGCGCCAGGGCATGGGCTACACCGGCCGTATCCCCTGTGCGCTCAAACAGAGCGAGGCTCTGCTGTAAGTAGGCGGTGATCGTCGCGTTGGCTACCCCCTGCGCCCGCGCGCTCAGGGCGAGTTGGACGAGCGTGTGGGCCACGCTGTGATCATCGCGGAGTTGCTGGAACACGGCGATGGCCGCCTCGTACAGGGTGAGCGCTTCTGTATCGCGGCTCTGCTGGGAAGCTATTCCCGCGGCGCATTGGAGCGCCCGTCCGTACCCAGGCAGGTCGTTCAGCTGGCGAAACAGCGCCATGCTCGCGTTCACAGCCTCGGTTGCGACACGATAGTCGCTCTGCTGGCCGGCCAACTCCGCCGCCCACAGCAGCGCATACGCGCGCATCGGCGACGGCGACGGATTGGCCGCCAGAGCGTGTTCGAGCCACTGCCGGCCATCGCGAAAGCCGCCGCGCGCGTTCCAGAATGGCCCGAGCATACTCGCGAGGGTGAGCAGGCCAGGCGCGTCGTGGGTCTGTGCCCACCCCAGCGCGGCGCGCAGGTCGTCGGCACATGCCGCGATCTGATCCAGCCACGCCCGCTCGTTTGGACGCTCCTCGTGGGGCCGCTCATGCGCCGCGATCTGGAGGAAGAACTGGAAGTGGCGTGCCTGCGCCGCCGTCTGCTGCCCGCTCTGACGCAGCCGCTCCGCGGCGTACTGCCGGATGAGCTCGTGGAGGTGGTAGGAGTCATCATCGATGCGACGTACCAGCGACTTCTGCACCAGATCGTGCATGAGGTCGCGTGTCGCCCCGGCAACCTGTGCTGCGGCCTCGTAGGAGAAGGATCCAACGAACACCGCGAGCGCGCAGAACACCGCCTGGGCTTCGGCTGACAGGTGCTGCCACGAGCGGTCGAACACGGCCTGGATGCTCCGCTGCTGCAGGGCGGGGTCGGCCGACGACGATGCGAGAAAAGCGATACCGCGCTCGATCTCCGCGGCGATCTCGGCGCACGAGTGCGTTGCGACGGCCGCCGCCGCGAGCTCCAGGGCGAGCGGCATGCCTCCAACAAGCCGGCAGATCCGCTCGACCTGGCCCCTGGTATGCGGATCGAGCGTGAACCGCGGGGACGCCTGGCGGGCGCGTGTCACAAACAGCTGGACCGCCGGGCTCTCGGTGGCCTGGGCGTCATCATCTGCGCTGTGCAGAGAGAGGCCCTCAAGCTCGTACACCCACTCATCCGGCAGATGCAGGCGCTCCCGCGAAGTCACCAGCGCTGTGGCGGCAGGCGCATGCAGCAGGATCCGGCGCACCACGCTCGCGTACCCGACCAGCTGCTCAAAGTTATCGAGGATGAGCAGCATATCTTTGTCGGACAGGTGGCGCTGGATGTGATCGAGCGGATCGTCCTGAGGCGGAACCGTAAGTTGGAGCGCGGCAGCAAGATGGGAGACAAGGGCGCTCGGCGTATCCACGGCTCCCAACGCGACAACCACGGCGCCGTCGCGAAAGAGGCCGCTGTACTTGTGTGCTGCCGCGAGGGCGAGCCGGGTTTTGCCGATGCCACCCGGCCCAACAATGGTGATGATGTGGCACGTGGGGTCGCCGAGCCACTCGCCAAGGGCGTTGAGGTCATCGGTGCGCCCGATCAGCGGTGTGAGGAGCACGGGGAGTCGCGCCGCTGATCGGGCGCGCTGAGCGCCTGCCAGATGCGCGGGGAAGCGTCCCTGGCGGATTCGGTTTGCCAATTCGGTGGTGGCGCGCTCCGGCTGCGCGCCCGCGAACTCACGTTCCAGGATCTTCACGCAGCGCTGGTACTGCTTGAGCGCTGCAGTACGCTGCCCTTCCAAGGCGAAGAGGCGCATCACAGCACGATGGGCCGTCTCGCGCCATGGCTCGAGGGCGAGCTGCCGCTGGGCATAGCCTCGCGCCGTCGCGTAGGCACCGGCGTGCTCATAGTAGTGAGTAAGGTGCGAGAGGAGATCCAGCGCCTGTTGCTGCAGGTGCTCGCGGTGGAGCAGCGCCCACTCCTCAAACTGCTCGCACTCGGGCAGCGAAAACTGCGCCAGAAAGTCGCCGCGATACAGCGCGATCGCCTGCTCCATACGCTGAATACATGCGGGGCAACGGGTGATGGCACGGTGGCGATGTTGCTCACACTGCTGGATGAGCGCGGTGAATTGGGCGACATCGATCTCGATAGCGCCCTCGGGGTCGAGCTGGAGCGTGTCGCGCGTGATGTGAAGGATGGGTCGATCGCCGCTATCGCCTAGTGCCTCACGAAGATTGGCGAGGACTGGGCGGAGATTGGCTCGCGCGGCTGCCCCATCGAGGTTGGGCCAGAGCATAGCGACAAGCGCATCACGGTGATGCGCACGATCGCTTTCCACCGCGAGGTAGGCGAGCAGTGCGCGCGCCTTGTTGTAGGCAAGCCCCGAGATGGGGCGCCCATCGCGGCTGATGCTCAGCGGCCCAAACAGCGCGAGAGAGAGCATGATTATGGGGAGTAGTAGGTGGCGTGGTGAAATTATAGGCTCTCTCGGTGGCGCTGGCAACCCATTTTTCTAACGTTTCTCTACCGCTGCTGCGGTACGCTCGATTCGCCACAACGTAGCACCCTGTGAAAGGAAAACGGCGTGGGGGAGCCCCGGCGATACCGGATCTATGTGCTGCGCCTCCGCCTGTCCGAAGCTCAACCGCCACAGTGGCAGATCTCGCTGGAGGATGTCCGTACCCGCGAGCGCATCGCCTTCGCGACGGTGGAAGATTTCGTGGCGTACTTGGAGGCGCTTAGCAGCTCGAGCTCAAGCGTTCCTGATCAAGCTTCGCCACTGGAAACGTCGCTGTAGGTCTGCGCATCTCACCTCTAGCCGCTGATTCTGGCAGTGAGTTGATGCTTCGCAGGCCGTATCAGGAAGCGCCGCAACTCGATCCCTGATGAACCTTCCCGGTTCATCGCTCTCGCAGAATAGGGGCCATGCTGATGCTGCGCCGCAGATCAGCAGGCTCTTATAGCCGCGCTGCCGGTAATCACCCGCTGCGACACCGGGTCTGAGTGGTCACAGTCGCCTGCGCCGCCCACAGGATGCAACCTTGACCGGGCCGGTCAAGGCGGGGCCTTGCCGTGGTGATTGACCGGCCGGAAGCGGCTGTCAATCACCACACGACCTTTGTACCACTACAATCTATCAATGCGGCTCGCCGAAACGTAGCGGCATCCGACGCGCCTGATATCGCCTGGGCAGAGCAAGCGAGGCTGCGATGACCCTCCTCGAATATGAGCAGCAGGCCATACCGGTGCAACAGTGGTGTGCGATCCTACGCGCCTTCGATGCCGATACGCTCTATGCGGTCAGCGGCGCCACGCTCGCAGAGCTCCAACTCCTTGTTGCGCAAGGGTGGCTACGCACGATTGAGGGGACACCCACCCGCTACGAGCTGCTTCCTGCAGAACGTCAAGCCCTGCTCAGGCGCCTGCGGGAAGAGCGCCCGCGCGACGAGATCGCCATGCACGCTCGCGCGCTCCATCATTACGCCCAACGGCTCCGGCTCCTCAGTGGGCGTAGCGCGCATCCAGAGGACGAGCATGAGCTCGTCTACCATTTGGGGGCGCTACACGACCTGTTCATCGAGTACATGGAGTGGGATGCCATCCTTGTACACACGTCGATGCTGCGCGCGATGGGCCTTAACAGGCCGCGCGTCGAGCGCTGGATCGAGCTGTGCGAGGCGTACACGGATCTGCGGGCGGGGCACGTCGTAGAGAGCGGCGCGCGTATAGAGCGGTTGCTGGAGGCCGTAGATCTGGAGCCAGAGCTTCGGCTGCGCGCCCTCCACGCGTACCATCTGGTCTACATCTATCAGTCACGCTATGATCAGGCGCTGGCGCTGCTCAACCGGGCCAGACCATTGGCGCGCGCCCTGGGCGACTCCGCGCGACGCAGTTATCTGTTGCTCTCGATAGGCCAGATCTACAACGATCTGTATGACCATCGCCGCGCCCTGGTCTTGAGTAAGCTCAGCCTGCGGCTAGCGCAGGCGAGCGGCGCCCTCTACCGGGAGCTGCACGCCCAGTACGAAGTGGGCAGCAACGCGATGCAGCTGGGTCTGTGGGATGAGGCGCTTGCCGCGCTCAACGCGGCGGAGGAGGCGTACCGGCGCCTGGGAATGACTCGGCGGCTCTCGATGCCGCTGTGGGCCAAAGGTCTGATCTATCAGATCAACGGAGAGAACGAGCGCTGCGCGGCGACGCTCACCGAGGGGCTGATGAGCGCCCGCGAGGAGAACAGCCATAATGTGCTGGCGACGATGGACATTCTGAGCCATCTTGGCCTACTCGCACAGACGCAAGGCGATGACGCGCGGGCGCTGGCCTACTACACCGAGGCGATCGAGCACGCCCAGCAGTATGGTATCCGCCACTGGCCGCCGATCTTACAGGCACGGATGGCCGGCATTCTCGCCCGCCTCGGCCGGGCTGAGGAGGCCGAGGCGCTCTGGCGCCAGTCCGTCGATGCCGTCGAGGCTCTGCGGAGCAGCATCGATATCGAGACGATCCGCGTGAGCCTGTTCGGCACCACGCAGTATATCTACGAGTCGTTTGTCCTGTTCCTGCTCGAGTCCGGCAAGGTCGAGCAGGCCTTTGCCTACGTCGAGCGGGCGCGGTCGCGTGCGTTCCTCGACCTGCTTGCGCGTCAGGCGCTCGACGACCCAGCCACTCATGTCGACGATAGCGCTCCCCCAGGGTTGCTCCCAGAGCAACTGCTCTCGTTGCGAACCGCAACGCTGGCCGAGCTACAGCGCCAGCTGGGCCGCGATGAGGTGGTACTGGAGTATTTTACGACGGGTGTGCGGCCCCGTGGCGAGCATTGGCTGAACAAGATCCCCGAGCATAATCACGCGCTCCGCGAGGCCGTCTTGCCGCGCCCAACAACGCTGCTGTTTATTATCACCCGCAACCATGTGCGGGTGAAGCGGCTTTCCGACGGGCCTTCGGGGCCTGCGGGCGCGGGGGCCGCTGCCCGCGATCTTGACCCGAATAAGCTGCAGCCTTCGGCGCTAAGCGATGACCCGGTGCTCGATATGCTCCGGCTCGATGTCCGCATCAGCTGGCTCTCACAGCGGCTGCTAGCGCCGGCTCGTCGTTGGCTCAAGAGCTACCGCCAGATCTATATCATCCCGCACGGCCCACTGCACTACGTTCCGTTCCCTGCCCTGCGCCGCCCTGATGGGGCGTATCTGCTCACGGCGGGCGGCCCTGCCATCTCGTTCGCCCCTAGCGCGACGGTGCTGCTCCATACTCTGCGGAACGAGCGCCCATCCCAGTCCAACCACAGTATTACGATCGGCTATAACGGCCAAGGGCGCGCCCGGCTGCAGCACGCGGAGCAGGAGGCCATCGCCATTGCCCAGCATATCGGGGCAGAGGCGTGGGTGGGGCCGGCCGCAAAGAGCGCCGCCCTGCTCGCTGAGCGGCGGCAGATGCGCTGGCTGCATATCGCCGGCCACGCCCTCTTTGACCGCCGGCGGGCCCATACCGCGGCGCTGCTCCTTGGGGAAGGGGATGTTCTGAGCGCCAGCGCGCTACTGCGCCTGCAGGAGAAGCGCTGGCGGGCCGAGTTGGTCACGCTCAGTTCATGCATGAGCGGCTTCAGCAGTATCAGCGCCGGCGACGAGCTTTTCGGCTTGCAGCGCGCGTTCCTCTACGCCATCGCGCCGAGCATCGTATGCACGCTGGCCAAGGCTCGCGACCGCGTTGCCTTGCTTGTTATGGATCAGTTCTACTCGCGCCTGATGGCCACAGCGGAGACAGAGCGCGCCCGGCCCGCGGCCGCCCTGCGCGATGCGCTGATCGCGGTGCGCACGATGCGGCGTGACGAGGTGAATAAGCGGCTC
>DAOUGF010000462.1:0-16490 GCA_034429295.1 Chloroflexaceae bacterium | reverse complement strand
CTGGCGTAGCCCGCCGGGCCGGTGCCGAGAAACCAGTGATCGCGAACGATCCGGAGGTTCTGCTCCCAGAGCTCGATCCGCTCCAGACCGCCCTCGGCGACATTGTCTTCGGCTACCCGCTGAAAGAACTCCAGGTAGTTGTAGCCGCAGATGAGGCCGACAATGAGCACGCAGAGAAAGAGCTTCCACGAGCGCAAGAAAGCGATCACAAAGAGCACGATGATACCGGGCACCCACCCCGACAGCCAAAGCGAGTCGCGCAGCATCACCTGCTGGAAGGTGAAGATCAGCAGCGCGATCAGCAAGAGGCGCTGGGGCAGTCCGAGGCTGGGCTGGACGACAAGCAGGCTGAAGGCCGGCGCGATCAGCCACAGGCTCCAGAGGCCGCGAATATTCAAGAATGACTGTTGGATGCGAAAAGACTGTACCAACACCATCAGTGTGCCGCACCCCATAAAGAGGGCCACGATATACTTCAGCTGCCGCTCGCTCGTCACAAAGTTCCCGATCAGCAAGCAAGCCCCGATCGAGACGAGGTTCGTCACTAGCGAAGCCACCTGGACGATGATGAAGCGGTTGTTCCAGTCCACTAGCCCTGGGTCGCGCCAGAGCCGCCCCCAGAGCAGCGAGACGACGCAGACCGCGCCGAAGACGAGCAGCGGCCGGTTGAGCGGCGACGGGGCCAGCTTCCAGCCGCGCACAAACATCGATGCCAGCCAGATGCCGCAGAGCGCGATCGCCAGCAGCAGGCTGATCGGCAGGTGGCTGCCAGTGCCGCTGGGGAGGTCGAGCGGCACCGCCAGCGCCGTCAGGGGCAGCAGCAGCACAAAGCTCTGAAAGTGGGCGGCGATGAGCGCACAGATCAGCAGGGCCGCGGGTGCAGCGACCAGCGCCATCGCTAGCGTCAGCCGCTCCTTGGCCGCGAACATCCCCAACGCTACGCTGTAGCCGCAGACGAGCAGCACAATCCCAAGTTGCAGCAGCCAAGGGGGAAGCTGCCGCCACATTGTTTGCAGAGGGAGCATCAGCTTGCCTCGCTCGTCTCCACAGGCGCTTCTGGCGTTCGCGCCGCTTGCACGATCGCGCTGCGATAGATTGGCAGCAGTTGCGCAAGCTCGCTCTCGAACGACGCGGGCGCCACCACCCCCGCTCGCAATGTCGCGAGCAGGCCTGGCTCCTCGCGCAGGCGCTGGATCTTGTGGGCTAGATCGTGCGCATCGCCGGGCCGAAACTGCAGCCCGTCCACCCCATCGCGCACCAACTCCATCATCCCGCCCAACGCCGAGGCCAGCACGGGGCGCCCGGCAGCCTGAGCCTCCAAAATCGTGGCCGGGCTATTCTCGTACCAAAGCGACGGCACAACCAGCGCGTCGAGCTGGCCGAGCACCCCCGCGAGCCTGCTGCGGGCGAAGCGGCCAGCCAGCCTGATGCGTCGGTCGGCGCCGATACGTCTGCGGAGTGTGGCACTGTAGCGCGGGTGCTGCTCCAAATCGCCGTAGATCGTTAGCTCGACGGGCCGCCCGCGCTCCGACAGCAGTTGCATGGCGTCGATGAGCAGATGCACGCCCTTATGGGGAGCGATCTGGCCGATGTAGCCCAGCCGCAGCTTGGCCTCGTCAGGTGGCGGGCCGGACATGCCCGCGCTATCGATCCCGATGCGCAGCACGTGCAGGCGCCCGACACCGACACCCACGGCGAAGACCCCTGCTAGAAAGCGCGAGAGCGCGATCACGGCATCGCAGCGCGCCAGCGTGCCCCACAGGTGCTCTCGTCGCGCCGCCATCGCCCTGCGACCCCGTTCCAACCCCAGGCTCAGCATCGCGCGACCAAGCAGCCCACCGCTCGCCTTGTCCGGCAGACGGTAGCGCCGGCTCGCCAAGCGCACGCACCACGCGCAGGCCGCCGGATCGTCGGGGACCGCCGCACAGAGCGAGCCGTCGCCCCGCAGGAGCGTTATCCGCGGGCAGGCGAACCAGTAGTCGTGCAAGGTGACGACCGTCGCGATCCTGCGGTCGAAGGCCGCCCGTAGCGGCGCATCGCTGATCAGGTAGCCGCTCTGCAGATGCACCAGATCCGGGCGACGCTCGTCGAGATATGTGTCGAACCACTCCCTGATCAGCGGGTTGTCGTAGCTCCAGCGCAGCGGATCGGGCGCGGCTCGCAGGTCGAAGGCGAGGCGCCAGACCGGCACGCCCTTGTAGCTATCGCTCGTGGCGACAAGCCCCGGCGCGCCGCTGGCCGTGTCCTCCACACATACAACCTCAGCCTGATGACCTTCGCGGATCAGCCGGTGCGCCAGCCGGTAGGTGTAGAGCTCCGCACCAGCGCTATAGCGCGGCGGGAAGTGGGGCACGGGCAGAACGATCTTCATCGCGGCTCCAGAGCTCATCAGCCTCGCCTAAGGCTCGACGCCGCCGGGGCGCAAACTGCGCACGAAGCGAAACTCTTCCTTGCCGAGCACGCCGAGCAGCAGCAGGAGCATCCCGTAGATAAGCATCCCGCTCAGCACGGTGAGGATCACCGGCAGCGCCCGCAGCAGGTGCACCGCCCAGCCCATAATCAGCGCTGCCAGCAGCGGGCGCAGCAGCACGAACTGCCAGTTGAAGCGAGCCAAGGTGTGGCGCAGCAGCCAAAGGTACTGTCCCACAAGCACTAGCTCGGTCACCACGGTCATCACGGCCGCGGTATACAGCCCGAAGCGCGGGATGAGCAGCAGGTTCAGCATGACATTCAGGCAGGTGCTGATGACAATCGCGCGCGCCACATAACGCTCGCGGTCGGAGATGACGACGATGTAGCCGAGAAACTCCGAAGCGAACATCAGGGGCACAACCCAGATAACGATCTGCAAGACTGGCACGACGGGCTGATAGCTCGGGCCATACAGGAACTGGACCAGCGGCTCACTCAGCACCGTGGCGCCGACAGCGATCGGCAATGACAGTATCAGCAGGTAGCTCAGGCAGCGCTCGTAGATCGGGGGCAGCGTGTGCGATTGGCTGACCGACTGCCGCGACAACGAAGGGAAAAGCGCGGTGTTTACCGCGTTGGAGAGGAAAAGCACCGAGAAGACCAAGCCGTAGGCCGCGCCGTAGTAGGCCGTCTCAGTGGTGCTGCGGAAGATGTTCAGCAGCACCACGTCGAGGTTATAGGAGAGGCCCAGAGCGAGCGAGATCACGCCGAACGGCATGCTCGTACGAATCAGCATCCACCAGGGCCAGCCGGCGCCCACCCCCGGACGTACCTCGAGGGCGCTCACGGCCCGCCAGCAGAGCCAGAGCATCAGGACAATGCCTGCTAGCGTCGCGATGATCAGCCCGTAGTAGCCCAGGCCCGCCCAGAGCGCCAACCCGCCGAGCACGATGTAGCAGATCTGGTTGTAAACCTTGGCCTTGGACGGGACATCCAGCCGCTCGTAGCCCGCCAGGATCGCCTCGCTCGTCCCTTGGACGCCGAAGAGCAACAGCCCGACCATGTTCAGCGCGATCGCCCCGATCATCGGGGCCGGGCGCGAGGTCATCCAAGCCAAGGCAAGGACGAGCCCTGCCGTGAAGAGGGCCAGCACCGTCCGTAGCCGGAGCACGGCGCCGTAGAGCTGTGCGATACGCTCGGCGCCGCCCGGCTGCTCCCGCAGGCGCGCCACCTCCCGTACGGTGTACGGGCTCAGCCCGAGATCGGAGAGAAAGATAAAGACGCGACCAAACGCCATCACCGCGACGAATTGGCCGACCGCATCGGCCCCGAGAAAGCGCACACTGTAGACGGCGAAGGCGAATGACAGTACCTTGATGATCACATTGGCGGCCACACCGAAGAGCGAGTTGCGGAAGATGATGCGCGAGAGCTGCATAGAACGGCCATTCCTTTTCCAAGCTCACGCCTTCCGCAGGCCACCGCCCATCCACTTCAGATGATTCACCCCGATCTGCCAGAGTTGGCCCAGCGTGTCCGGCTGCGCCGCTCCCTTCAGGAAGGTGATCAGCGGGCCGGGCCGCAGCGACCACTCGCGGGCCGCCCGCCGCGCCCAATACTCCAGGTCCTTGGAGCTGAGGTGCGGGTAGTTCAGCACCGTGTGGTTGTACATGTCGTAGTCTTCCCAGCGATCCATCTGGATCCAGCCGTTCTCCACCGCCTCGTAGTAGAAGGGTGTGCCGGGGTAAGGCGTGGCGATATGGAACAGAGCGATATCTACGGGCAACTCTTTGGCGAGGGCGATCGTCTGCTGGATGCTCTCCACTGTCTCGCCCGGCAGGCCGATGATGAAGTAGCCCCAATTCTTGATCCCGGCACGGTGACTGGCAGCGATCGTCTCCCTGATGCGCTTGACCGTCGTCCCCTTGCGCGCCCGCTTGAGCACCGCTTCGCTGCCGCTCTCCAGGCCCCAGGCGATCATGAAGCAGCCGGCCCTGCGCATCAGCCGCAGCTCCTCCTCGTCCACAAAATCCACCCGGCTGTTGCAACTCCAACGCAGCTGCAGCCCGTCCTTGATGATGGCATTGCAGAGGTCGTAGACGAACTCCTTCTTCACCGTGAACAGGTCGGCCTCGAAGTGGATGTGGTGCATGCCCAGCGCCTTGAGCATATACATTTCCTTCAAGACGTGGTCGGGGCTGCGATGGCGCACACTGGATTGGTAGGTCACGTGCTTGATGCAGTAGCGGCAGCCGGCCGGGCAGCCGCGGCTGGTGAGCACGAAGGTATAGGGGCCGCCGACGATAGGCACTTTGTACTTCTGCCAAGGCAGCTTCTCGTGCAACGGGATGGGCAGGCTGTCGAGGTTCTCGATGAAGGGGCGGTCGGGGTTGATCTGCACCTCGCCCTGCTCGTTGCGGAAGGCCACGCCCAGGGTCTCGCGCAGCGCGCGGGCGACCAGCTGTGGCGCCACGCCGAGGAAGCGCCCGCGCGTCGTCAGGTAGGAGGCGTCGGGGAAGGGCAGCTTGCGCCAGGGGGCCGTCATCTCTGCGTTGCCCACCGGCACGGTGTCTAGGGCCCGCTCCTGCGCGACGGCGCGGTCGATCGTGCGGATCACATCGACGACCGTCAGCTCCGGCTCGCCGCGCACCACCATGTCGAGCGTCGGGTAACTCTCGAGGGTCTCGCGGCTCATCGGCGTCACATGGGTGCCGATCGCCATGGAGATCGTGCCGACCGCCTTGCCGAGGAAGGTGGTGCGCATATCGTTGGTGAGGGTGGGGGCTGTGGCGTGGATGATCATGTAGCGCGGCTTGTGGCGCCACATGTAGCGCTCGAGCTCCTCCCACGTCATGTGCAGGCCGATCGCATCGATCACGTCGACGCTGTACCCTGCCTCCTGCACCACGGCGCCGATCTGGGCCAGAGCCGTCTGCGGCCAGATGATGCCGTCGCGGGTGCGCCGGCCCACGCGAGCGATGTCCCGCAGAAAGAGATCGCCGTCGGGCGACGGTGGATTCAGCACGAGCACATCGAGCCGCGGCGGGCGCTCGCGAGGCATCTCAACGAAGCGCACCTCGCCGGCGCGCTCGCTCGCCGCGGCGGGAGCGATCAGCTTGATCCCGGCCTTAGCCGGCCTCGTGGGGGTGGTATTCTCAGACATCGAGCATCGCTCCTTGCTGCGCATTTGCTCCGCCCGCACGTCTGCGCCGGCGGCCGCCCGTCAGGCGCAAGCGCCAGACATTCACCAGGGCCTCGATCACGATCGGCCACGAGAGCTTCGACTTGCCGACGCGGCGGTCGGGGAAAATGATCGGGATCTCCCCAACGCGGAAGTGCTCGCGGCAGGCACGGTAGGCCAACTCGATCTGGAAGGCATAGCCGTTGGAGTGCACCCCGTCGAGGTCGAGCTCCTCCAACACGCTGCGCCGGTAGCAGCGGAAGCCGCCGGTACAATCCCGCAGCGGCAGGCCCAGGATCAGCCTGGCGTAGAGGTTACCGCCCTGGCTGATCAGACGGCGCAGCAGCCCCCAATCGCTGGTGCCACCGCCCGGCACATAGCGCGAGCCGAGCACGAGGTCGTAGTCTCGCTCGGCGGACGCCAGCAGCTGTGGCAGGTAGCGCGGGTCGTGGGAGAAGTCGGCATCCATCTCGAAGATATAGGCGGCGCCGTCACACAGGGCCTGACGGAAGCCGGCGATGTAGGCGCTGCCGAGGCCCAGCTTCGCCGGCCGCGACAGCAACTTCAGCCGCGGCTGCTCGCGGGCCAACGCCGCCACCGCCGCCCCCGTGCCGTCGGGCGAGTTGTCGTCCACAACAATCACAGTCATGCGCGGGTGGGCCAGCACCTGCGGCAGCAGCGCCACGATGTTCTCCCGCTCGTTGTAGGTTGGGATCACCACTGTGCAGTCAGGGGTTGCTTGGCTGGACATGGACCCTCCCTTCAGGCCGTAGAGCATGCTCGCCCTGCGGCTCAGCGCGGGCCAAGTCGGCCTGCATCTCAACCTCACGACGGCTCAGCTCCGCCAGCACCCGATCGAGGCTCCAGGCACTCACCAGCTGCACACCCGTGAGCACCAGCAGCGCGCTGACCACCGGCGCGAACCAGGAGGCGGCGAGCGCCGGGCTGGTGAGGTCGAAGATCGCCGCGGCGATGTAGCAGAGCACCCCCGCGGCGATCGCGGCGAGACCCAGCCACCAGTAGTGTTTCTCGACCCGGCGCCCGTTGCCGCGCCGCCCGAACAGCCCTTGGCGGATCGGCCGCCGGTGGAACAGGATCACGATGTAGCTGAAGGAGGTGCCCGTGGTGTAGAGCGTCACCCCCGCCACCGCCAGCACCAGCGCGCCGAACAGGCGCGGGAACTCCCAGCCACCTACCGCGCCGCCGAGCTGCAGAGCCACCTGCAGGCCCACGGCGCCGAGAGCTAGCAGCAGCAACAGCAGCCCAAGGCCGCCGAAGATCCGCACGGGGTTGTAGGTGAGCGCCGTCCAGATAATGCTCTTCAGGAAGCGCAGCCCGTCGCGCACCACGCTGAGCTTACTTTGGCCGGAGCGCTCCTTATAAGGGATCGGCACCTCGACGATCGTCAGGCCCTCGTGCAGCGCGCGGGTGCTCATGGCAGGCGTGAAGTCGAGCGTGTCCGGCAGCGGGTAGAGCGCCGGCAGCGCGGTGCGCCGCAGCACGCGCTGGCCGCTGGCGCTGTCGCTGATCCGCACGCCGGCCACCAGCGAAAGCAGCGCGGCGAAGATCGTGTTGCCCACCCACCGCACCAGTGGCATCTCACTCCGCTCGCCGGCCATGCGGCTGCCGATCACCATGTCAGCGCCTTCAAGGGCGCGCCGGCACATCTGCGGGAAGTACTCCGGCGGGTAGGTGCTGTCGGCGTCGAGGAAGCCCAGCAACTCGCCGCCGGCCGCGCAGAAGCCGGTTTTCAGGGCGCCTCCGTAGCCCCGGTTCTGTTGGCGGATGAGCCGCACCCGCTCGCCGAAGCCCTCCACGATCGCCGCTGTCCGATCCGACGAGCCATCGTCCACCACAATGCACTCGAGCCGCTCCACACCGCTCGAGCGCAACTCCGGCGCGATGGCCAGCACCCGCTCGATGATCGCCGCGATTCCCGCCTCCTCGTTATACGCCGGGATAACTACCGAGAGTGTAGCCATACGCCCCCCATCGGCCTCAGTAGATCGCCGCTGCAGCGCGCCGCCCCGGCTCACGGGCCGCGGCCCGCAGATCGCGCACAACCCGGGCCGGGTTGCCAACCGCCACACAGTAGTCAGGCACATCTTTTGTGACTACCGCCCCCGCGCCGACGACAGCGTTGCGCCCCACCCGCACGCCATCCAGCACAATCGCCCCGCTGCCCACCCAGGCCCCGTCGTCGATGCTGATGCCCTCCGCCGTGATGCCCTGCCAGCTGATCGGACGCTCTGGGTCGTCGAAGACATGGTTCACCGCCAGCAGTTGCACCATCGTGCCCAGATAGACGTCGTCACCGATCCTGATGCCGCCTTGGCCCCGCAGCACACAGCCCTCGCCGACCAGCGAGCGGGCACCGATGCTGATGCCGGCGTGGGGCAGGTCGCGGAAGTTGTAGACGTGCAGGATAGCGTTCTTCATCACCATGCTCGCGGCGCCGATTTGAATGCCACCGGGGCAGGCGTGGAGGTAGCAGCCGTGGTCGAGGTAGACGCCCCTGCCCAACTGCAGTTGCGAGGCAAAGCGGATGCGCACCCCATCCTCGATCGCCACATAGCCCTCGGCGCGAAGTATGGCCCGGTAGACGAACGCCCGCAGGCCTAGGCCGACCAAGCCGGGCACCCAGCCGACAGCCGCCTGAAGGGTCTGCTCCCAGAGATAGCGCGGTACTGATACAGCCTGGCGCGAGAGATAAAGCTGCAGCTGCTGTAACATCCTGAATCTCATGGGGAGCATAGCCGCCCGGTAGGCTAGCGCCGGCGCGTGCGGCGGCGAGCTACCACGCCACTGCGGCGGCCGCTCGGCCGCGCGTCTTGCGCCGGGCCCCGATTGCCTTCCGGCCCGTTGTCACTCGGGGGTGGCGTAACGATCACTAGCGGTGTCACCAGCGGCGCTCGCGGCGTGGCCTGCTGCTCCCCAACATGCCGCTCCTGCAGCGGCGCTCGCGGCGTAGCTTGCTGCTCCCCAACATGCCGCTCCTGCAGCGGCGCGGTGCCGGCGCGGGCCCGTGCCGCGAGCTCCTCCCACGTCGTCGAGGGGCGCTCGACCTGCGTCTCGCGCCGGGCCGCGCCATCAGCGGTGCTCACTGCATACAGCGCGGCCTCACCCGCGGCGACACGCACCTCCGGCTGCCCAGCCTTCTCCCGCCGCTTGCGCGACGGTAGTGAGATCGTGATCCCACCCCTATCGATCGCGATGCCCAAACGTGGTGCGGTGCCGGCCTTAGCCCGCGCCGGCGCCTCCGGTGGTGCGGCCTTGGTCACAGTAACCGCACCGAGCAGCCGGGTGCCCTGGTGGTTGAGCAGCCGCGCCCTGCTCTCCACGATCTGCCTGCGCGTGTCGGTTGTAGGGTTCACCACAAGTACGACGCCGTCCATCTCGGGCGCGATCAGCGCGGCGTCCGCCCCCGTCAGCAGTGAGGGGCCGTTGAAGATCACCACGTCCGCGCTTTGGCGCAGGCTCCGGATGAGCTCCGGCCAGTGCAACGACGGCACCAGCACCGGGAGATTATCGTGGCCGCTGTGCTGGCTCGGCAGCAGCACCACGTTCATCAGCGGGGTGTTCCGCAACCGTACCCAGAGCTCGCTGGGAATATTGAAGGCCCGACTCGGCCCCCCGCCCCAGAGCTCGATCGCGTTGTGAGCATCCTCGGGTTGGCCTTGATCCTCCCGCTGATCCTCCAGCAACATGCGGGTCATGTGCGGTTGGGTCAGCTCCGCGTCCACCAACAGCACACGGTGGCCGGAGCAGGCGTACAGGTGCGCCAGGTCGATCACATAGGCGCTACGCAGCTCGCTGGGCTTCGGGCTGCTCACAAGCAGCATGCGCGGCAGCGCGTTGCGCGCCTGCAGCACGATGCTCGTGTAGGTTTCGCGGAGCGCGCGCGCTCGCTGCATCGTCGTCGGGGAGGCGGCCGCCATGGCCACTGGCATCCCGTAGCTCATCGCCCCCAAATTGGCCAACCCCAGCCACTCCTCCAAATCGGCGCCGGTGCGCCAGCGCGTGTCCAACCGGTCCAACAGCAGGACGGCACAGATCGCCAGCAGCAGCCCGCCAAGGCTGGCAATTCCCAGGATCACCAGGGGCTTCTGCGGCAGTGGCGACTGCGGCACGGCGGCCCGCTCGAAGATCGTCAGGCTGTTGGCGGTGGTACTGCCCCGCAGCGATACCAGCTCGTTGTAGGTGCCCTGGTAGCGCTCGCGTTGGGCCTCCAGCCGCTCCAGCTGGTCGGCGATATCGCGGATGTCGATCGCCGAGTCGAGCGAGGCCTGCTGCTCCTCGAGCTCTTCGATCCGCCTATCCACATCGGCAAGCAGCGCCTGCGTCTCACCGATCTGCCGCTCGACCTCGTTGCGCTGGGCGGCCAACTTCTCAGGCGAGTTCGGGCTGTAGCTGATCAGCTGCTCCGCGATGCCGTTGGCTAGGGCAGCGGCCCGCTCGGGGTTACTGTCGACGATCTTGATCTCCAGCAGGTTCGCCTGCCGGTTGATGTTCGTCGAGAGCATGCTGTCGCGGATCACTTCCCACGGGAAGCTCAGGTTTAGGCGCTCGACCACTGGTTGGAGAATCACCTCGCGCCGCAGCAGCACCTCGTAGTAGGCTGCGAGCACATTGCTCAGATCCACGGCCACACTGCTCGGCGCGTTTGTTCTGAAGTTGTCCCCGACCATAAGCGACGTCTGCGCGACATAGAAGTCGGGCTGCTCACGCAGCAAATACCAGGCAGTTCCGGCTGAGAGCCCGACGGCTATCGCCAGCACGAACCACCAGCGCAACAGCAGACGAACATAGCTCCAAACCTCACGCCAGCTCAGCATCACGAGCTTCCTTCCTCGAAGCTGGGCGCGTCAGGCGAACACAGTGTCGCCCAGTATCTCCACCATGTGCCCGCGGTACGCCTCTGACTAAGCTACGAGGCTTGGCGCCTGGTCGGGAAAGGCGCGCCTCCGACGACGGCAGCTCTAGCCACCCCCTCTTGTTCGAGCACCCACTGCACAGCGTCCCAGAGATCGCCGACGATGACGCTCGGCTGTAGGCCTCCCGTCACAGGGCGAGCGCGCTGCTGCGAGCCAAGCCCTGTCAATACGAGGGCGGTACGGCATCCTGCAGCTGCGCCAGCGGCGATATCGCTCATGGCATCGCCGACAAGGTAGGCGCCGCTGAGGTCGAGCCGGCGCTCGTGGGCTAGCGCCAGCAGCATGCCAGGCTGTGGCTTGCGACAGCCACAGCCCTCATCGCTGCGATGCGGGCAGTAGCGCACCTCGCTGATCATGGCCCCCGCGTCTCGGGCGCAGCGCACCATGCGCCTGTGGATCTCCTCGATCATGGCCTGGCCCACAAGGCCCCGGTTCACACAGGCCTGGTTGGTGACCACAAAGATCTGAAAGCCGTGCCGGGTCAGGCGGCGCAGCGCGGCGACGGCCCGCGGCAGAAAGCGGAACTCAGACCATGCCTTCACGTAGTCGGGCCGGTTTTCATTGATCACCCCATCGCGGTCGAGAAAGATGGTGCGCATGGCGGCCCCTGCGTCGGCGCGCTCCCTGCATGAGGCGCGCACCTTGTCTTGGGCTTGAGCGGCAGGCTTCTGGGGCACGATACCCGCGATGTCTAACAGCCGGCTAAACGCGCCGCGGCACCCCCTGACAAACCTGTTAGAGCCACGCGCCGCCGACAGAATGGCCCCCGCTCCGCTAGCGGAGCGAGGGCCACGGGAGCGGGCAGGCACACCTGTCAGGTCTGTGGAAGCAGGTCGAGCTGCGGGTAGATCTCGACGTGAGTTGGGGTTTTCGAGGTGGCGATCGGGATATCGACGGCCGTCTGCCCCTGGGCCGCGATGAAGGGGACGACCACAGAGCCGCCGCCGACGATCTGATCGTTCTCGTACGCGATCGCCACCACAGGCAGATCCAGTAGGTCACCGCTGAGCGGGTTCTGCACGATCCCAGTGATGCGCGGAGTCTCATCGGGAACGAACGCGGGATTCACGATCGGCAGCTGCGGCACCTGTCCGCTGGCCTGCGCGTAGAGCCCCTCCCGCAGCTGCACCTCCACCCGAGCCGCCCGCGTGTCAGCCGCGATCGACAGCGCCTTGCCCCGCCCGAGTTGCTGGCCGGGGCCCAGCAGTCCGATCACGTCTGTGTCCGTGCGCAGCACGGTGCCCGCCTCATCGTAGACCGCGACAAGGTAGCGCGTCTCGCGCACCAACAGCTCTCCGTTGGGATTGATCACCACAAAACCGTAGCTCACCTGGTTCTCGCGCTGCCCAAAGCCAACAGCGACTACCCTCAGGGCTTGGGGCACCGGCGTGGGCTCGCGGGTGGGCGGCACGAAGGGCTCCTGCGTAGCGGTCGGCTCCGGGACCGCCGTCGCCGTGGGCGAAGGACTCGCTGTAGCGGTGGGCGGAAGGGGCACCAGTGTACGCGTGGGGCGCAGCGTGGCCGTGGCGCTGGCAGTGGGCGCCAACGTCACCGTCGGCACAGCCGTTGGGAGTGCGGCGGCCGTATTCGTGGCGAAAAACGCGTCGAGCGACGCCGCCTCAGCGCTCGCGACGCTCCCTTCCGGAGGGCGACGTGCGCCGACGAGCCGTGGGAGACTGCTTCCCAGGAGAGCGAGGGCCACCAAGAAGAACACCCCCGCCAGGAGCAGTTGCCAGGAGAGTCGGATCCGCATTCGAGGGGTTGTCCTCTAGGCGAACGACACGGATGACAGTTGAGGCTTTTTCGGATGCCACTAGTATACCGCATCTCCCACCATTAGCAATGGCGGCCGCAACGCCTAAATGCATTGCAATCTCTCTAGGAGATCGTCGTTAGGCTGGATTTAAAGGGCGCCCCTACAATCGTGCCGCAGCCAGGGCAGGGTCGCCGCATGCTCCATCTGCCAACGCCGGCGGGTGCTGCCTCCGCTTTGGGAGGGCACAAGGTGTATCACTACTGTGTGTTCAACCTCCGTATTAGCTCGGAGGTAGAGTTGCCGGCTCTGCCCCACTCGCCCAACGGCGGCGACGTCATCGTGCACCTCACCGCCTCCGCTCCACACGTCGGGCCGCCGCCCGGCATGGCCTCGTCCTATCATGTGACGCCGCGACTCGCGACGCTCGACTTCGCTGAACTCGGCACGCTGGTGGTGCGCGAGGGCCACGATATCGGCATCACACTGCTGCCCGGCGCCGACTTGGCACCGCTGCAGCACTATCTTGTTGGTCTAGCCTTGGCAGTGCTGCTCTATCAGCGGGGGCTTGTCGTGCTCGAGGCAAGCGCCCTCCAAGCCGGCCCCGGCGCAATCATGCTTGTGGGCGACCCGGCCAGTGCCAGAGCGTCGCTCTCGACGGCGCTGCTGGCGCGTGGCTACACTTTAATCGGCGACGAGATCACCGCTATTAGTATGAGCGGCCCCTACGCCCAGATCATCCCGGCCTTTCCCGCGCCCAGGGCCCCCGCTGCGGCCACCGCCGAATCTACTACACCCGCGCTGCGCCCCGTCGAGGAGGTGGATCAGCCCGTGCCCGTCCCACTCCACGCGATCTACCAGCTGAAGTCAGGGGCCAAACAGTATGTCAGCCGCCTACCGCCCCAGGCGGCGCTCACTGAGATCGTCCGCTACAGCTACCCGATCCGTCTGCTGCAACCCGGCGGCATCGATCATTTGCGCCAGTGCTCACAGCTCGTCGGCGCCGTTGCCGTCTACCAGCTCACACAGGCCGACGATCCGCTGGCCCTGCCCGAGCTCGCGCAGCTCATCGACACTCGAGCTGCACTTGTGCGCCCCAGGGGCGACCACGCGCGCTTCGCCCCACCGATCGTGCGCACCCGCCGCAGGTCACCCAAGCCATCGCCAGAAAGTCATTAACGGTGAAACGCTCATGAATAGCCAGCTCTTTGGGATCACCTCCGCGTTGCAACGGCGCGACCGTGCCGGCAGCCTGCCCGGCGCCTGGCGCTGGATGCAGCTCGCCTTGGCGGCCGGCGACAGCTTCAGCCTCACCTTTGGCTTCTACATGGCCTACGCGCTCCGCTTCTGGACAGGGTGGGAGCTCTTCCACGTCGGCGACGTGCGCCCGGAGTTCTATGCCTCGCTGACGGCAATCACGGTCCCTTGCTGGCTTGGGCTATTCGCCCTCTACGGACTTTACAACCCGCGGAACCTCTGCGGCGGCATGCAGGAGTACGCACGGCTTTTCAACGCCTGCGCGTTGGGCCTGATCATGGTGATGATCGTCACCTTTCTGCTGCCGAATCTAGTGATCGCCAGGGCCTGGCTACTGCTCGCTTGGGGTTGCACGCTAGCCCTGATGAGCATCTGGCGCTTCACCGCCCGGCGCATCGTCTACCAACTGCGGCGCGCGGGGCAGCTGCGGCAGCGCGTGATCATCTTGGGGGCCAACGGCGAAGGCCGGGCGGTGGCCGAGCAACTGCGCGCGGCGACCTCCGCGGGGATGGATGTCATCGGCTTCATCGACGACCACCTGCCGATTGGCGCCCAAGTCCTGCAGGGGGTGCCGCTCCTCGGCCCAACCACCGCCTTCCAGAGCTTGGTCGAGCAACTCCGCGCCGACACGGTGATCATCGCCGACACGCAGCTCGTGCGCGAGCGGTTGGCCACGGTCTACGGCGCCATCGATGCGCTGCGCCGCCTCGACGTCTGCCTCGCGCCGGGGCTCTTCGAGCTCCTGACGATCGGCGTGCAGGTGCGCGAGCAGGGCTCGGTGCCGCTGCTCGCCCTCAACAAGTCGCGCATCACCGGCCCCCACGCCGTGGGCAAGGCCCTGATCGACCGCGTCGGCGCCCTACTCGGCCTGCTGCTGCTCAGCCCGCTCCTCTGCGCGATCGCCCTGCTGATCCGGCTCCAGGACGGCGGGCCGGTGCTCTACCGGCGCCGCGTCGTCGGCGTCGGCAACCAGCCCTTCGATGCCTTTAAGTTCCGCAGCATGTACCTCGACGGCGAGCGGCTGCTCTCCGACACGCAACGCGAGGAGCTCCGCACCACCGGCAAGCTCAAGGTCGACCCGCGGATCACGCCGGTGGGCCGGCTCCTGCGGCGCACGAGCCTCGACGAGCTGCCGCAGCTAATCAACGTCCTGCTCGGCCAGATGAGCCTCGTCGGCCCGCGCATGCTCACCCAGGAGGAGCTGCGCCACTTCGGCCGCTGGCAGCACAATCTGCTCACGGTCCGCCCGGGGCTCACTGGCCTCTGGCAGATCAGCGGCCGCAGCAACCTAGGCTACGAGGAACGCGTGCGCCTCGATATGCACTACATCCGCAACTATTCGATCTGGCTCGACCTCTATATTATCGGGCGCACGCTGCCGACTATTATCTCAGGGCGGGGCGCCTACTGAGCTGTGCTGCAGCAGAACGCCCGCGCAAGGGAGCTTGCGCGGGCGTTCTGCGTTCTATCGCCAGACTACGGGTGGAAGCTGTAGCCCATATCGCGCACCCGCACAATATGGCTGGGCTTCATCGGGTTCTGCTCGATCTTGCGCCGCAGCCGCCCTATGTAGACCGGCACCAGGTTGCTGTCGCCTACATCCTCGATCCCCCAAACCTTCTGCAGCAATTGGCGCGAGCTGAGTACGCAGCGGGCATTCTGCACTAGGTAGTAGAGCAGCTGGAACTCTCGCTCAGTCAGTGGCTCCTCGCGCTCGCCGCTGATCACCACCCGCCGCTGCACCGGGTCGAGGTGCAGCGGGCCGATCTCGATCGGCTGGTAGGTTTGGTAGAGGCGGAGGAAGTCATCGCCATAGCGCCGCATCACCGCCTCGATCCGCGCCAGTAGCTCGTTCGGGTTATAGGGCTTGGCCACCACGTCGTCGGCGCCCAACTTCAGTGCGCGAACCTTGTCGGCGACAGAGCAATCCTCCACCATGAAAATGATCGGCGTATGATACTGCGAGCGCACCTCGCTGCAGAACGCGTAGCCGCCGCTCGGCGGGCACTCCTCGTCGAGCAGAAGCAGATCGATATTCTCGTGCTTGAGCACGCGCCGCCCTTCGGCCTCATCATTCTCAAGCTGCACTTCATAGCCCACATCAACCAGCAAGAACTTGGTCATGCGGGCCTGCATCACATCGCTGCTGACAATAAGAATGCGCATCATTCCCTCCCCCTGAGAATGACTACGTCTCACAATATGAAGCGCGTCGCCGACCCCAGCTTCTGAGCACAATCTGCGATGAAGGGAGTCCCCCACTCCCTTCCCCACAGCTCCGACCCGTCAGTCAGTCGCTCAGCGTGCTGTCAGCACCCGCTTTGTTCGCCCTTAGAATGTCGGAGCTCGAGCTGTCGGCAGCATGATGCTTGGGCGCTTTCCGAGGCTACACATCACCTCCCTCCGGACTATGAACATAGGTCTCGGCCGAGGTGGCGCCTCGCTGCACTCCTCAAATCGTTGCACGCCCCTCTACGCAGGCCGCCGTACTACACAGCTACGGTGGTACCCTGCCCCTTTCAGATTCAACTCCTGATCAGCCTAAGCTGTGGCTACTGCCTTCGAACCAGAGCCTCCAGCATCTCTGCGGGCACTGCTGATCAGTCGGTTCTGCACCGATACAGCACTGAGCAGATCGGCCTCTTGAAGGTCGATCTCACAAGCACTGAACCTGCGGTGGTACTGAATTTGTAGATCAGGGTTTAGGGTAGGGATATTCGCAATATTATAGGTAATACTCAGAAATGTCAAGCAGAAATGGGTAAAAATGGAGTTATTCACCTCCGCCTTCAGGGATAATTTCCCTATTATGACAGAAGTGTAATCCAGGGAATGATAGGCCGCAGCCGCGACCAGCCGGGCGCCTTCGCCCTGCGCCTCACCACTCAAGGATGGGCACACGCTCCTGAAAGCCTCCATAGCATTCTGCTGCGGCAGCGATCGCCTCCCGCTC
>DAOUGF010000461.1:0-10162 GCA_034429295.1 Chloroflexaceae bacterium | reverse complement strand
CCCCTGGACCCCAAGCCGGAGGCCAGTGCCGTGCCGCCGCTGATCTGCTCCCTCGTCCCATCGTCGGGCTTGTACCTTGGCCGAGCATGGTGGCTCTCGCCCGCTGGTTGCGCCCTGTTCGTTACGGCGTGCCGCCGCCACTCCGCCGGCAAGCTTTCCAGAACCCGATGTGAGAAGCGGATGGCACAACCGATGCATGCACACCACCCCGACCGTAGATCCGCTACTGGCCGTGGCGGATGGCTCTGCCCGACGATGAGACGGGTACGCCGCCAGGCAGCGGCACGGTACGGCCGTCCTGCTTGGGGGTGTGCAGAGGGGCGCCGAACTAAGTGGCGCGAAGCGCTTGCCCCTTTGCCGGGGGGCGCGGGGGGCAGAGCCCGCCCGCATGTCCACGCACCGTGTAGGTGGTACTGCTTCGAGGTGGCGCCCCGAGGCGAGGGGCGGGTCGCCAGCCCGCCTTGGGCCCGAATCGGGCCGTGCTATAATGGCGAGTAGCAAGAATGAGCGCCTCCTAAGCCTCACCCGATGGCCGTCTCTACCGCCACAGCCCCGGCGCGTCGACGTCCCCCGCCGCCGCGCTTTATCCGCCGTCCCCGTCGCCGGCGGGCCTCCCCTTTCCGCCGACGCCACCCGGTGCTGGCCTTCTTCTTGCGCCTGGTGCTCGCCGCGATCAAGCTCACGCTGCTGATCTTCCTCTGCGCCGTCGCTGGGGGCATGTGGCTCTACTACCGCTACGGCAGCGACCTGCCGGACCCGCAGCGGATCGCCGAGTACCGCAGCTTCGAGACGACCAGGATCTACGCCCGCGACGGCACCACCCTGCTCTACGAGCTCGTCGGCCCCCAAGCCGGCCGCCGCACGCCCGTGGCCTTCGAGCAGATCCCCCAGATCCTCAAGGACGCCACTATCGCCGTCGAGGACGCCGGCTTCTACGAGAACCCCGGCGTCGACTTGCGGGGCATCATCCGCGCCGCCCTCCAGAACTACCAGAGCGGCGAGATCGTCAGCGGCGCCAGCACGATCACCATGCAGCTGGTGCGCAACATCCTCCTCGACCCCGAGGAGCGGGGCGAGCGCAGCTACGAGCGCAAGCTCCGTGAGGCCATCCTCGCCTTCCGCGTGAGCCGCGAGTACGGCAAGGACCAGATCCTCAACATCTACCTCAACGAAAACTACTACGGCGCCCAAGCTTACGGCGTCGAGGCGGCCGCCCAGGCCTATTTCTCCAAGCACGTTTGGGAGCTCACACCTGCCGAGGCCACCCTGATCGCCGGCCTCCCTCAGTCGCCCACGACTTACAACCCCTTCAGCGACTTTGCCGCCGCCAAAGCCCGCCAGCGCGTCACCCTCGGCCTGATGGTCCAGCACGGCTTCCTCACCCAAGCCGAGGCCGAGCGCATCTATGCCGAGCCGATCACCCTCGTCCCGCCCCGCAGCGACCTGATCGCCCCACACTTTGTCTTCTACGTGCGCGACCTGCTGGAGCGGCGCTATGGCCCCGACCTGCTCTACCGCGCCGGGCTGCGGGTGGTCACCAGCATCGACCTCGCCTGGCAGGCCGAGGCCCAGCGGATCGCCCAGGAGCAGATCGCCGGCCTGCGCGAGCGCAACGCCAGCAACGCCGCCGTGGTGATGCTCGCCCCCGACGGCCAGATCCTCGCCATGGTCGGCAGCGTGGACTACAACGCCCCCGATGGCCAGGTGAACGTAGCCCTCGCCCCCAGGCAGCCCGGCTCGGCCCTCAAGCCTTTCGTCTACGCCGCGGCCCTGCAGCGGGGCTGGACGCCCGCCACCGTGATCTGGGATACGCCGAGCCGCTGGGTGAACGCCGACGGGATCGTCTACGAGCCCCAGAACTACGATAACGCCTTCCATGGCCCGCAGCGCCTGCGCATGGCCCTCGCCAACTCGCTGAACATCCCCGCCGTCAAGACGATGGAGTATGTGGGCGTGGAGAATTTCGTCGAGCAGATGAGCCGCCTCGGCATCACCACCTTCGACGACCCCAGCCGCTATGGTCTGGCGATGGCCCTCGGCAGCAACGAGGTGCGCCTGCTGGAGTTGACGGGCGCCTACAACGCGCTGCGCACCGGCCGCTTCATCCCGCCGGTGGCGGTGATCAAGGTGACCAACAGCCGCGGCGAGGTGCTGGAGCGCTGGCAGCCTGATCGGGGCAAGCCCGCCTTTGGCCCCCAGAGCGAGCAGATCGCCTACCTGATCACCGACATCCTCAGCGATAACCAGGCACGGCGCTTTATGTTCGGGGCCGGCAACGTGATGGAGCTGCCCGACGTGATCGCCGCCGCGAAGACCGGTACTTCCAACGATTTCCGCGACTCGTGGGCGCTGGGCTTTAGCACCGATGTGACGGTGGGCGTCTGGGTCGGCAACAACGACTCGTCGCCCATGCATGAGGTGGCAGGGGCCAACGGCGCAGGCCAGATCTGGCGCGAGCTCATGCTGCGCTACCACATGGGCCGCCCGCCCACGCCCTTCCCGCGCCCCGCCGGTGTGGAGGAGCTCCCCGTCTGCGCCGACACGGGCGGCCTCGCCGGCCCCGGCTGCCCGCGCCCGATCAGCGAGCTGTTCGTGGCCGGCACCGGCCCCACCGACGTGGACGTGACCTACCAGACGGTGCGGGTTGGCGGCGATGGCAGCTGCCTGGCGGCCTCCTACACGCCGGCTTCAGAGGTGCGGGAGGTGCAGTACCCGCTCTATCCGCCGGAGTTCCGCGAGTGGGCCGCCCGCAACGCGCCCCAGCCGCCCACCGAGCTCTGCCCGCCGCCCCAGCAGCCCGCTGAGGCCCTCGCCGTGCTCAGCCCGATCGGGGCCGGCGGCACCATCTCGACCACCCAGGTCTTCGTGAGCGGCACCGCTCGCGGCCCCTACGCCCTCGAGATCGGCGCGGGCGCCGCCCCCGAGCAGTGGCAATTGGTGTCCCAGAGCAGCATCGCAGTTGACGAAGGGCTGCTCGGTGTCTGGAACACCACGGGGCTCGCGCCCGGCGACTACACGCTCCGGCTTCGAGTCGTTACCCCCGAGGGCTTCGCCGTTACCACGCAGCAGACGGTGCGGTTTGAGCCTCCCGCCCCGCCGGGATGAGCGGCTTCCAGGGCAGCACCGGGCAGCTTCGCTGCAGAAGGTCCGGCGCTGACGTCTCACTGGTACTGCTATTCCCGCTCTCGGCGCAGAGGGGCATGCAGCGATGGTATGCGGACTGAGGCGGCCATCGACTTTGGGGTCCAAGGGCGAGGCCCCTGGCGCGGGGGTGTCGGGGTGGCGAATGCCGAAGGCATCCTCGAAGAGCGCGCCAGCCCCCCGACGAAACAAGCGGGAGCGCGGGACGCCAGTCCCACCGAAATGAGCGCCCTCCCCCAAACTTGACAGACCATCGCCATAGGCCGTAGACTCGCCCCATCATGCACGAGCTCCTGATCGCCACCCGTAACCCCGGCAAGCTCCGCGAGTTCGCCGCTATCTTCCAGGGCCTCGACCTGCGCCTGCGCACCCTCGACGAGCTCGGCATCCCCGATGAGGTCGAGGAGACGGGGGAGACGTTCGCCGCCAACGCCACCCTGAAGGCCGAGGCGTACATGGCCCTCAGCGGCCTGCCCACCCTGGCCGACGATAGTGGCCTCGAGGTGGCGGCCCTGAACGGCGCCCCCGGCGTCTACTCCGCCCGCTACGGCGGCGTGAAGGGCGAGGCCCAGCTGCGCTACCTGCTCGAGCAGCTCAAGGATGTGCCCTGGCACGCCCGCCTGGCCCGCTTCGTCTGCGTGATCGCCCTGGCCCGCCCCGGCCATTCCACCGAGCTGGTCGAGGGCGTGCTGCCCGGCGTGATCGAGCTCGAGCCCCGCGGCAGCGGCGGCTTCGGCTACGATCCGCTCTTCTACCTGCTCGACGAAGATTGCACGATGGCCGAGCTGCCGCCCGAGCGCAAGAACCAGATCAGCCACCGCGCCTTGGCCGCCCGCGCCGCCCGCGAGGTACTCGCCCGCTGGCAGGCCGAGGATCACCCGCCGCCCGCAGTGTAAGCCGAAGTCGTTGCTGCGCTCCTGCTTCGGCCCAACACCCGCATACGGAAGCACCAATTCGCATGAGCCTCTCCGTCACATCCCTGGCGAGCGGGAGCAGCGGCAACGCTCTGCTAGCGCGCTGCGGCGACGCCGCGCTACTGGTTGACTGCGGGATCGCCCTGCGGACACTGGAGAGCCTGCTGCGCTATCAGGGCGTCGAGCCGCGGCAGATCCGGGCCGTCGTGCTCACCCACGAGCACGGCGACCACGCCCTCAGCGCCGCCGCCCTTGCCCGGCGCTACCGGATCCCCGTGCTGCTCAACGCGGCCACCCGCGACGCACTGGGCGCGGAGCTCGATGGCGCCGCCGCCGAGCTGTTGCCGGTAGGCCAGCTCGCCCAGGTTGGCCCCTTCGAGCTGCGCAGCTTCCCCGTCCCCCACGACGCTGCCGACCCCGTCGGCCTGCGGATCGCCGCCGATGGCGCCAGCGTGGCGATCGCGGTGGATCTTGGAAGCTGGACGGAGGAGACGGTGGCTCAGCTCCGCGGCGCCGACCTGCTGGTGGTCGAGGCCAACCACGACCGGGAGATGCTACGGGCGTCGCCCTATCCGCCCGGCATCCAGCAGCGCATTATTGGCCGTCTCGGTCACCTCGACAATGTGCAGTGCGGCGAGCTGATCGCCCGCGTCTGCGCCGACGCCCCCTGCGACGTCTGGCTCGCCCATCTCTCGCAGCAGACCAACTCGCCCCAGATCGCGATCGCCGGGGTGCGCCGCGTGCTCGGCCTGGCCGGCGTGGCCGGCGTGCGCTTGGGCGCGCTCCCCCGCCGCTCGCCGAAGGGGCCGGCCGCCGCGCCCACGTGGCGGGCAGAAGATCGAATGCTAGTACAGCAGAGCCTGTTTTAATAGTCCGTAGCCTGTAGTCCGTCGTCCGTACCAGGCAGATTGCGCTGTACGGACCAGGACTACGGACTACCGATGTACGGAGACGGTACGATGGCGATCAAACCCATGGACGTGATCTGGTTTAACGGCAAGCTGGTGCCCTGGGACGAGGCCCGCATCCATGTGCTCTCCCACGTGGTGCACTACGGGACAAGCTTCTTCGAGGGCCTGCGCTGCTACGAGACGCCCCGCGGCACGGCGATCTTCCGCCTGACGCCCCACATGCGCCGCCTGATCGAATCGGCGCGGATCTATCGCACCGAGCTGCCCTACACGCTCCCGCAGCTGGTGGAGGCGGTGAAGGAGACGGTGCGTGCCAACAAGCTCCGCTCGGGGTACATCCGCCCCGTGGTGTTCCGCGGCTACGGCGAGATCGGCGTGAACCCCCTGAACAACCCGGTGGAGGTGGCGATCGCCACGATCGAGTGGGGCAAGTATCTCGGCGCCGAGGCGATGGAGCAGGGCGTGGATGTGTGCGTCTCCTCCTGGAATCGCTTCGCCGCTAACACGCTGCCGGCCCTCTCCAAGGCGGGCGGCAACTACATGAACTCCCAGCTGATCAAGATGGAGGCCCTCGCCAACGGCTACGCCGAGGGCATCGCGCTCGACAGCAATGGCCAGGTGAGCGAGGGCAGCGGCGAGAACCTCTTCCTCGTGCGCGACGGCATCGTCTACACGCCCCCAGTGAGCTCCAGCATCCTCGGCGGGATCACCCGCGACACCGTGATCACCCTGCTGCGCGAGCTCGGCGTGGAGGTGCGCGAGCAGGTGATCCCCCGCGAGATGCTGTATGTAGCCGACGAGCTGTTCTTTACCGGCACTGCCGCCGAGGTGACGCCGATCCGCTCGGTGGACCGTATCACCGTGGGGCAAGGCCGGCGCGGCCCCGTGACGGCGGAGGTGCAGGCGGCCTTCTTCGCCGTGGTGCAGGGCGAGCGGGAGGATCGCTACGGCTGGCTTGAGTACGCAGAAGGATAGCAACTCCTGGGGCGCGCCCTGAGCGGTTGCGTGGGCCCTGCCGTTAGGCTATAATGGCGGGACGATGGGCTCTGGCAAGTGTGATCCGCTCGTCATGCCGCGAGACGCCAATCTGCAAGAAAGCGTGCCGGCGTCGGCCGCGGCGGTGCTGGCAAAGTGAAGAGGCCAGCGTCCGAACAGGACACCGGCCTCTTCTGAATCTGGAGACGATGCGGGAGTTAGCGCTGTTTCACCAGAGTGCGCATACACTGTGTGCAGATCCGCACCTGGACACCCTTCCCGTCGGGCGAGGGCAGCGTCGTCTTCTGAAGGTTGGGGCGCCACATGCGGTTGGTGCGGCGCTTGGAAAAGCTCACGTTGTGGCCAAACGAAGGCCCTTTGCCGCACATTTCACACTTAGCCATGGTTCCGTCAACTCCAATCGTAGCTGATATTCCTGCTGTATCTCCGCGAGACTATACCATAGCGCGGGTTCTTTGGCAAACCTACAGGCTCGTTCATGGCTAAGATCAAAGTCGTTACCGACGGCACCGCCGACATCCCCCTCGAGCAGGCTCGCGAGCTTGGCATTGAGGTGGCGCCCCTGATCGCCCACGTCGACGACAAACCCTACCGGATTGGCCTCGATATCAGCGAAGAGCAACTCTACGAGCTGATAGGCGCCGGCCCACCGCGCTTTAAGATCTCGGCCCCCTCCCCCATAGTGATCGAGCAGCTCTATCGCAGGATGATCGGTGGGGTGGACCAGATCTTCTCCATCCATCTCGGCACCCGCCTCGGTAACATCCACGCCAACGCGGCCCAAGCCCGCGCCCGCCTGCCCGCCAGCACCACGAGGATCGAGCTGATCGACAGTAAGTCGGCCTCGATGGGCCTTGGCTCGGTGGTGCTCGCCGCCGCCCAGGCCGCCCGCGATGGCGCCTCCCCTGAGGAGATCAGCCGCCTGATCCACGCCACCATCCGCCACACCCACGTGGTCTTCTTCGTCGATACCATGGAGTATCTCGAGGCCAGCGGCCGGCTCACTCTGGCCGGTTCCGTGCTCGGCTCGATGCAGCGGATCAAGCCCCTGATGATCCTCGACGAGGGCGAGATCGTCCCTTACGAGCGCACCCGCACCCGCGCCAAGGCGATCGAGGGGCTCTTCACCTTTGTCGAGGATTTCCCTCGCGTCCAGGAGGTGACGGTGCTCTACGCCACCACCCCCGAGGATGTGGAGAAGCTGCTCGAAAAAGTCGACCCGATCTTCCCCCGCGACCGGGTACGGGTCGCCCGCTTCGGCGCGGCGATCGCCGCCCAGCTCGGCTCCGGCGCGATGGGCGTGACCGTGTTCGAGGGGCTTGAGGAGGAATAGCAATGCAAAATGCACAATGCACAATGCAAAGGGCCGCCCCGGCCTAGCATTTTGCGTTTTGCATTTTCATTTTGCATTGGTATGCAGGATAAGGACCACATCATCCGTCTCGGCAAGGTGCTCGCGGCGGAGTACCGGCGTGGCTGCGACGACGGCGCCGTCGAGGAGGGCTTAGAGCAGTTCCTCGCCAGTTGGCGCGCCGAGGCCAACGGTGCCCTGGCCCAGCCCGCCGTGCAGGTGGCGCTCACGCTCCTCGCCAGCTACGGCGCCCAGAGTGTGCTGGAGCGGCGCACCCGGGTGAGCCAGGCCCTCGAGGGGCTGCGGGCGCTGTTCCGCGCGCAGCCAAGCGTCCGGCGACCGAAAGCCGATAGCGCGGGCGAGCCGGCTGTGGCGAAGCGAGCCTCGGTGAAGCTGCCCGAGGTGACAAAGGCGGTGAGTTCCCTTACCCTGCGCGATCCGGTCGAGGCCGTGCCGGGGATCGGGCGGGCCAACGCCAACGCCTTCAAGCGCCTCGGCCTCAAGACAGTCGAGGATATCCTCTACCACTTCCCCCATCGCTACGACGACTTCTCCAGGCAGAAGCGTATCGCCGACCTGACCGTCGGTGCCCTCGAGACGATCATCGCCGAGGTGACCGATGTGCGCCTGGCAGGTGGCGGGCCCCGCTCCCGCGTCGAGGTGACGGTGAGCGACGACAGCGGCTCGATCAAGGCGGTCTTCTTTAACCAGCCCTGGCTCATGAAGCAGCTCACGGTGGGCCGCCTGATCGTGCTGAGCGGCAAGGTGGGCGCCTACCTCGGCATGCGGCAGCTCGCCAGCCCCACCTGGGAGCCCTACGTGCCCGACGGCGATACGTTGCACACCGGGCGCCTCGTGCCGGTGCACCCGCTCACCAAGGGCCTCCACGAGAAGAACGCCCGCAAAGTGATCAAGCAGGTCGTTGACGCGGTGGCCCCCACCGTGCCCGACTATCTGCCCGAGGCGTCGCGGCGGCGCAACCAGTTGGTGCCCCTCGGCCACGCCCTGCAACAGATCCACTACCCCGATTCCCCCGAGGAGCTCGGCAGGGCCAGGACGCGCCTCGGCTTCGACGAGTTCCTCTTCATCCAGCTTGGCGTAGTGCAGCGCAAGCTGCTCTGGCAGGGCGAGCTCGGCTACGCTATGGAGTTCCTGCCCGAGCTCCACGCCGAATTGCTGGCCCACCTGCCCTTCAGCCTCACCGGCGCTCAGCAGCGCTCGCTCGAGGAGATCTTCGCCGATATGGCCAAGCCCCGGCCGATGGCCCGCTTGCTCCAGGGCGACGTGGGCTCCGGCAAGACCGTGGTAGCTGCCGCGGCCCTGCTCCAGGCGATCGGCCACGGCTTTCAGGGCGCGATGATGGCTCCCACCGAGATCCTCGCCGAGCAGCACTATCGGGGCCTCAAGAAGCTGCTCAGCAAGGTGCGGGTGCCCCGCCAGGCCAAGCAGGCGGCCGAGGGCGAGAGCTGGAAGGATCGCCTCGACCCCGAGGAGGCCGCCAGGCTCGCCGAGATCAAGGCTCTGCTCGGCATGACCGACGAGGAGGATATGGGCGGCGAAGGCGTGCGCGTGGCCCTGCTCACCGGCAGCCTGGGCGCGCGGGAGCGTCGCCGTGTGCTGGAAGGCATCGCCAATGGCGAGATAGATCTGGTGGTGGGCACCCACGCCCTGATCACCGAGAGCGTGCGCTTCAACTCGCTCGGCCTGGTGGTGGTGGATGAGCAGCACCGCTTCGGCGTGGAGCAGCGGCAGCGCCTGCGCGATAAGGGCTTCAACCCGCACCTGCTGGTGATGACCGCCACCCCCATCCCTCGCACCCTCACCATGACGATCTACGGCGACCTCGACACCTCCATCCTCGACGAGTTGCCGCCCGGCCGCCAGGTGATCCGCACGAAGTGGGTGCGCAAGACCGAGCGCGCCAAGACCTATCGCCACATCCGCCGCGAGGTCGAGAAGGGCCGCCAGGCCTTCGTGATCTGCCCGCTGGTGGAGGAGAGCGAGAAGGTGGATCTGCCCTCAGCCGAGGAGATGTACGAGAAGCTGCAGAGCGAGATCTTCCCCGATCTGCGGGTGGGGCTGCTCCACGGGCGTATGCTGCCCCGCGAGAAGGACGAGGTGATGGTGGCCTTCCGCGACCGGCAGTTCGACATCCTGGTGAGCACGGCGGTGATCGAGGTCGGCATCGACATCCCCAACGCCTCGACGATCGCGATCGAGGGCGCCGAGCGCTTCGGCTTGGCCCAGCTCCACCAGTTCCGCGGGCGGGTGGGACGCGGCGAGCACCAGAGCTACTGCATCCTGATCTCCGACAAGGACAATAACGAGGTGACGAAGCAGCGGCTGGAGGCGATGGAGCAGACCACCGACGGCTTCAAGCTGGCCGAGATCGACCTGCAGCTGCGCGGCCCCGGCGAGTTCTTCGGCACCCGCCAGAGCGGCACACCCGACCTGAAGGTGGCCCGGCTCGCCGACACGCGCCTGCTCCACGCCGCTCGCGCCGAGGCCGAGCTGATCCTCAAGGACGACCCCCAGCTCGCCCGCCCTGAGCACGCCCTGCTCAAGCAGAAGGTGGAGGCCTTCTGGGCCGAGGCGGCGAAGGCGGGATAGATGAGCGTAGCCGGCGGAAGTGAGAAGTGAGAACGCCGAAGGGTGAGTCTCGGAGGCGTTAGAGGAGCGATGGGGCTCGAGATCACACTGCCGGAGCTTCCCGGCGGGGCGGCGAAGGTGCTGCGCTGGCTCGTGGGCGAGGGGGAAGCGGTGGCCCAAGGCGCGCCGCTGCTGATCGTGCTCACGGAGCGGGCTGAGTTGCTGCTCCCTGCGCCGGGGGCGGGAACGCTGCGGGAGCC
>DAOUGF010000460.1:0-6439 GCA_034429295.1 Chloroflexaceae bacterium | reverse complement strand
GTCCATCGAGCGTCGCCTGCAGCGTCTCCTCGGCCGCGGCGTGGCGGACCTCCGGCCGCAGCCGGATGGACGCCCGCGGCGATGCCGGGGACGAGCGCGCCGGGCCGTTGGCCCGGCGTCCTGAAAAAGAGGCGTAATATCAGATCGCCTCTGATACTGTGCACGGCGGGGAGCGCCCTCGCTCCCGCCCTGGCGCGGCGCCCCCTTTTCCTGAGCAGGAGTAGGGCTAGGCAGGGCACGAAGTGTCTGGGGCGCTGCCGCCCCACTCCCTCGGCGCTCGGTGTCTGCAACACGCTGCCTGCGGGGCGCAAGCGCTTCGCGCCACTGCGTCCGCCGCCCCCGCGCCCCGGCCCAGGAGGGCCCGCGCCGGCCCTCCCGCGCCAGGGGACGTTGACCCCTGGACCCCTAAACCCGACGGCCGCCAGCGCCGACGCGCCATCGCTGCATGCCCCTCTGCGCCGAGAGCGGGAGAAGCAGTACTCGCTCCACGGCAGCGCCGAGCCTCCACTTCATCAGCGAAGCTTCGGCCCGGGCCTACCGAGAGATTTCTAGCGTTTCGCCGTCGCGCTAGGCGGGGTGCGCCTCGCCAGCCAGCTCCGCGGCGACGGCCTCGAGCGCGCGGCCTTCACCGCGCTCCCAGGCCGCGACGAAAGCCGGGACGCCGAGGATAGCCTCCAGTTCCCCGCGCAACGTGGCGAGGGGCGCCCAGCGGGCCATCCACCCTGCTGCCCGATAGGGGTGGGATTCGGCCAGGGCCAGCAACTCGGTCGCCCGCTCCGCCTCCCCTTGTCGCGCGGCAAGGACAGCGGCCACGGGGAGGAGCCAGGCTCGCGGGGCCAGCGTGGCCATCTGGCCGGCCGCCTGAAAGGCGGCTCGCAGCGACGCAATGGCCTCGCTGTAGCGCTCCATGCCCAACTGGGCCAGCACCAGTCCCCAGTAAGCCTGCACCGCCGCCAGCCGGTTGGGCCACTGGGCCTGGCTTTCGGCGACAAAGCGCAGGGCGAGCAGGTGATCGCCGCTCACGGCCGCGTGGAGCGCCAGCACGCTGAGGCAGCTCGCCATCGTGCCGGCGTTCGCGATCTCAGCGCTCAGAGTGTAGCCCCGCGTCGCGGCGCTGCGGGCGCCGGCGAGGTCGCCCGCCAGAAAGCGCGCCAAGGCAAGGAACTCCATCCCGTGGACCACGCCGTTATGCGCGCCCAACTCCTCGGCGAGGGCGATCTGGCGCTCGGCGTACTCGGCCACCTCGCTGTACTGGCCGCGGTGCAGCAGCGCCTCCATCAGGTTGCCCTGCGCGATCAGCATACCGATCTGGTTATCGTCGGCGCGAGCGATCGCATAGCCCTCGCGGCAGTGCTGGTAGAAGGCCTCGATATCGCCCGTATAGCCCTTGCAGATGCCGATCCTGGCCATGCTCTCCGCCAGGTAGAAGCGGTCGTTGAGGGCCTGAAACAGCGGGTGGGCCGCCTCGAATTGGACGAGCGCTCTGGCGTAATCCTTCTCGCTGCGTGCGTAGTACAGGCCGAGGGCGAAGCGGGCCAGCGCCTCCTCGGCGGCACCGCCCTGCTGCTGGGCTAGTGCGAGGCACTGTTCGATCTCTGGCAAGGGCACCCGCTGACCACGGGGGAAGTACGAGCTCAGGATGCTGAGGCGCGTCGTCAGGCGCTGCCACAGCTCGCCGCTCTCCTCAGGCGTGGGCGCCAGCCGCTCGCGGGCCTGCAGCAGCAACTCGGCGCCCAGCCGGAAGCGGCCACGCTTCTCGCTGAACAGGTAGAGCGTATTGAGCGCCTGCGCGACGAGCCGGCTGTCGTCCCGTTCGATGGCGTGCCCCCAAGCCTGCCTGATATTCTCCAGATCCCGCTCGATGGCCTGGAACGTCTCAGCCTGCCTGCTGCGCCGCAGATCCGGCTCCAGCCCCTCGAGCAGCTCGAGGTAGTAGGCGCTGTGACGCTCGAGGGTGGCTGCGCCCTCGCCCAACGCGGCCAGCTGCTCAGCGCCGTACTGGCGCAGCAGCTCGTGGATGTCGTAGCGATCGGCCGGCTCGGCGGTGACGAAGGCGCTGTTCAGCAGCACCCGCAGCGTGCGCAGGTCGGCCCCTGCGACCCGAGCAGCGGCCTCGCGGGTGAAGCCACCGCGGAACGCCGAGAGCCGGGCGAAAGCGAGTTGCGCCGTTGGGGGCAGCCGCTGCCAGGCGACATCGAAGACGGCGCGGATGCTGTGCTGGCGGGCCGGCAGCTCCCGCAGCTCGCCCTCGAGAAAGTCGAGGCTGCGGGCGATCTCAGCAGCGATCGCGGTGAACGAGAGCATGTCGGCCCAGCTCGCCGCCAGGATCAGAGCGAGGGGCATGCCATCCACCAGGCGGCAGATCGTGATGGCGGCGTCGAGCTCAGCCGGGCTCAGGTCGAGCTCGGGGCGGGCCAGCTCGGCCCGCTGCAGCAGCAGCCGCATGGCGCCGCGCTCCAGGGCCTGCTCGTCGGCTATGTCGGGCGGCACCTCGATCCCGCCGAGCGGGAGGACGAGCTCATTGGCGAGGCTGAGGCGCTCCCTGGAGGTGACGAGTAATGTCACCCGCGGCGCGCTGCGCAGGATCTCCGTGAGCAGATCGGCACCAGGGAGCAACTGCTCGAAGTTATCGAGGATCAGCAGGAGCCGCTTGGGGCGGAGATAGGCGATCAGCTGCTCGCGGGGATCGCCGGCGCCGGGGCGCAGGCCAAGGGCCTCGGCGATCGCGCCGACGATCTGCTCGGGGAGGGTGAGCGGCGCCAGGGAGACGAACCAGGCGCCGTCGGGGAACTGCTCCAGCGCCACCAGCCCGGCCTCCTGGGCCAGGCGCGTCTTGCCGATCCCGCCGGGACCGTGGATGGTGATGAGCCGCCGCTCCGGCAGGCTGAGCAGCCCGACCAGCTCGGCCAACTGCCAGTCGCGCCCGATCAGCGGCTGCAGCTCGCTGGTGAGGTTGGTGGGTGTGAGCGGGGCGCCGGCACGCTGGGTGTCGGAGGCCCAGCGCTGGGCGACCGCTCGCCAATCGAGGCCAGCCGCGGCCATCGTGGGCGGCAGTCCCAGGCCGAGCTCCGCGGCGAGGGCAGTCGCCCGCGCCCGCGTCTCGAAGCTCGCCGCGGGGTGTGACTCGGCCAGGGCGATCAGCTCAGCTGCAGCCTCGAGCTCGCCCCGGTCGGCCAGGAGCGGCGCAAGGCTGAGGAAGGCCGCCAGCGCTACAGGAGCGAGCCGGTGGCGCAGCGCCAACTCCAGGGCCATTTGCACCAGCCCGGTAACCACGGCGCCTTCCATGCCGAGGGCCAGTTGGGTGGCGGCGAGTTGGCAGGAGGCCGCGGCGATGCCCGGCTCATTGCCGATGGCGCGCCAGATGGCGAGAGCGTCCTCCTGCAGCCGCATGGCCCGCCGCAGGTCGCCCTGATGGGCGGCGACAAGGGCCAGTTCGCCGAGAAAGAACGCCTCGTCGCGCCGGTTCTGCAAGGAGCGGGACTGATCGAGGCCCTTCCTCAGCAGCGCCTCGGCCGTGGCGAGCTCGCCCCGCATACGGGCCAGGATGCCTGTGTAGGCCCTGGTCGTCTCGGCGAAGACAGGGCTGCCGATCGCCTCGTACAGCTCGATGCTGGCCGCGAAGTCGCGCTCGGCCCCATCGAGATCCCCCACGTCGAGGGCGAGCAGCGCGCGCTCAACGAGCGCGGAGGCGACGGAGAGGCGGTAGCCGGCCTCGCGCCCGACGGCGATCGCCTCCTCCAGCAAGGGCTGCGCGGCAGCGTAGTCGCCGAAGCCGGCCAGCACCCGGGCGAGGTTCCATGCCGCGAAGGAGTGGGAGCCGTGGGCCCCGGCCGCCCTGGCCGTCTCCAGGCAGGCGTGGAGCAGCTGCTGAGCGAGCACGGGCCGCCCCTGGCGGGCGAGGGAGGTGCCCATCAGCTGGAGACTAAGGGCCACGCCCCAGTGATCATCGGCCTCGGCGAAGCAGGCCAGGCTCTCCTCGCCGAGCTGCTCGGCCTCGGCGAAGCGGCCCTGGTAGCGGGAGAGGAAGCCCAGGTAGACGAGGGGCAGGCCGAGGGGGAGCGAGGTGGGCGCGGCGCGCATCCGGGCGATGCCTCGCTCCATCAGCTCACGGCCGGAGGCGAACGTGCTGCGGCGGGCGTGGAAATGGCCTTGGGCGGCGAGCAGAAAGCCGGCCAGCCCCTCATCCTCGCCGGTCCCGGCGGCCTCGAGCGCCGCCAGCGCCTCGGCAAAGGCGGCCTGACCGGTGGCGGCGTCGCCGTGCAGCTCGCAGAAGATCCAGAAGCCCTCGGCGGCCGACGCGATGCCGGCGCGGTCCAGCTGCGCTGCAGCATGCTGCCATGCCGCCCGCAGATTGTCGAAGTCGCCGGCGATCTCGGCTACGGCGGCCCGCTGGCGGCGGCCCTTCAGGTCAGGAGTGAGCCGCCGAAGCTGGTCGAGGTAATAGGCACTATGAGCGCTCTGCGCCTCCGCGATGATCGGGTCGCCGGCATAGGCCTCGGCGGCGAGCTGTCGCAGCAGTTCGTGGATCTCGTAGCGCTGGCTACGGCTGTTGACGGCGAGGAAGGAGCTACTCACCAGCCGGCGCAGCGTCTGCAGATCGGCGCCGGCCACGGCCTCGGCGGCGCGGCGGGTGAAGCCGCCGCGGAAGACCGTCAGCCGGGCGAAGGCCCGTCTGGCGTCGGCGGGCAGCCGGCCCCACGAGCCCTCGAAGACGGCGCGGATGCTGCGCTGGCGCTCGGGCACGTCACGCTGGTCGGTGCTCAGAAAATGGAGGCTGCGGGCGAGTTCGTCGGCGATCTCGGTGAAGGAGAGCAGCTCGGCCCAGCTCGCCGCGAGGGTGAGGGCCAGCGGCATACCCTGTACCAGCCGGCAGATCCGGGCGATCGCCGCGATCTCGGCGGAGTCTGGGGCCAGCTCGGGCCGCGCCAGCCGGGCGCGCTGCAGCAGCAGTTGGGCCGCCTCTGCGGCGAGGACCTCGTCGCCAGCGCCCTCGGCCGGCACCCCCAAGCCGCCGAGGGCATAGACAAGCTCCGCCGCGAGGCCGAGACGCTCCCGCGAGGTGATCAAGAGACGGGCCCGCGGCGCGGCAGCGAGGATAGCGGCGACGAGGGGGATGCCATCGAGCAAGTGCTCGAAGTTATCGAGCACGATCAGGAGCTCCCGCTCGCGCAGCGCGCCGAGTAACTGGCCCTCGACATCGCCGCGGATCGGCAGGCCCAACTGGGCCGCGATCGCTCTGGGGAGCGCGTCGGGGTCAGTCAGGTCGGCGAGCGGGACGAAGTGGGCGCCATGGGCCAAGTGTGGCCTCAGTTGCTCCACCACAGCCTCGGCCAAGCGGGTCTTGCCGGCGCCGCCCGGCCCGGTCAGGGTCACCAGGCGCTGGGCGCCCTCTGGGCCGAGCAGCCGCAGCAATTCCGCCAGCTCGCGCCCGCGGCCAACCAGAGGCATAGCGTGGCTCGAGGGCGCGCCCGCAAGCTGCGGCCGGACGGGCAACGCAGCTTGTACAGGAGGCGGACTCGGGGATGGGGTCGGGAAGCGCCGGGCGCGGATGGCCTCGAACAACTCCTTGGTGGCCTCCTCAGGCTCGGCGCCCAGCTCGACGTCCAGCAGGCGGACGAGCTCCTGGTACTGGCGCTGCGCCGCGGCGGCCTGGCCGCCCTGAGCGTAGGCCGCGAGCAGCGCCCGCTGCGCGGGCTCGTGGAGCGGATCGAGGGCCACCCAGCGCCGGGCGTAGCTCGTCGCCGCGTCCCAATCGCCGCGGGCACCAGCAAGCTCGGTGAGCTGCTCCAACGTGCGAGCCAGGAGCTGCCGTAGGCGCTCTCGCTCGAAGAACTGCCACTCGTCGAAGGCGGCGCTGTCGGCGAGAGTGAAGCCGGCGAGAAAATCGTCGTGGTAGAGCTCAACGGCGGCCGCCGGGTCGCTCTCGAGCAACTGCTCGAAGGCGGCGGCATCCACCCAGAGATCGGCGGCGGGGTCGATCGCCACCGTGTCGGCGCTGGCGAGCAGCAGGTCGTCGCCGACAGCTTGGGTGAGCCGGTGGAGCGTGCGCCGCAGGCTGGCCCTGGCCTCCCGCTGGTCCCGGTCGGGCCAGAGGAGCGTGGCCAGGGCGTCGCGGCTCTGCGGCTGCCGCGACAGCGCGAGATAGACGCAAAGCGCCACCGCTTTGCGTAGGCCCAAGTCGATCGGACGGCCCGCGCGCTCGAGGCGCGGCGGGCCGAAGACCATCAGTCGCAGCCGGGTCATCGCTGTTCCGCCAGCAGGAGAGATCCGTCGCTATTGTACGCTCCTGCCGTCGCAATGACAACTCGGCGCCTCGCCGTGGGCGGCGGCGTCGCCGCTTGCGGGGGTTGGCGCTGAGCGCCCCGCCGGGGAGGTGGGGAGGCTGCCCACGGCAGCTGCGGGAGCTGGCGCCCCGCACCCCGCTTGCTTTGTCGGGGGG
>DAOUGF010000459.1:0-4987 GCA_034429295.1 Chloroflexaceae bacterium | reverse complement strand
CCGCCCAAAACGAGCTGCAGCCCTTCGGGCAGGCGGCGCAGCGCCAGGGCCGGGCCAGGCCCGCCATCGGCGGCAGCCGTCGCCAGCAGCAGCCCATCGGCTGTCTCGGCCACGGCTGTCACTCCGGCCAGCGAGCGCCGGCGCCGCGTAGCGAAGCGGTAGCGCGGCGACTCGACTGGCCCTGCATCGCCCTCGGCGACCATCCAGTACTCCACCTCGTCGCCCGCCTCAAGCACGCCGAGCTCCACCAGCCAGCGGTCATGATCGCGGCCCGTCGAGAGCGGCCGGCCGTGGATGGGCGTCTGCGGGCGGCCGTTGCGCGTCCAGAAGAGCCGCACCCCGCTCGCCGCGCCGCCCGGTGTAGTCAGGAAGCCGACGCTCACCATGTCGCCGCCCGTTGGGTCGCGGGGGATGCGCTCATCGGCGCCCGCCTGGTACGGGTGGTCGGTGCCGAAGGGCGCGTGGAGGATCGAGAGCCGCTCGCTCATCGCTGGGCCTCCTCGTGGGCGACGCCCAAGGCGTCCTGCAGAATCAGGTACATCGCGTGTGACCAGAGCAGCGGCGTGGCGACAGTGCCCCAGCGCTCGACCCAGGGCTGGTAGTGGGCGGGGCTGAGGCAGTCGCTGCAGATCTGCTCGGGCAGGTAGCCTTCGGCGGTGGCCTGGGCCGCCACCCACTCCAGCAGCTCGCCGGCCCGCTCGGGCTCGCCCCGCTCGACGTAGTGCCAGCCCAGCCAGGCCGCCAGCAGCAGCCATTCGCCGCCGCCGTAGTAGGTGTCCTGCAGATAGCGGCGCACGCCGCGCGCCCGCAGGTCCCGCTCGATCCGCGCCACCGTGGCGATCATGATCGGGTCGTCGGGCGCGAACAGCCCGTATGGCGTGGCCGCGCCGAGCAGGCTGGCGTCCACCAACTCGCTGCCGATGAACTTCACCAGCCGGCCCTCGACCACGCAGCGCTCCAGCACAAAGGCCCGGATCGCCGCCGGGGTGTCGTCGGCCAGAGCCGAGTCGTAGTCGGCGATGGCGGCCAGTCCGCCGTAGATGGCGGCGAGGGTCGCGGTGTGCACCCGGTCGCCGAACTCCTCCCAGCAGTCGTAGCAGGGCTCCCGCCAGAAGACCCGCAGGTAGGCCACTAAGCGGGCCACGGCGGGCCGGAGCTCGGCGTAGAGGCCGGCGTCGCCATTGCGGCGGAGATGATCGACCAGGGCCCAGAGCCAGGTGCCGTAGCCGTCGAGCTGGTAGTTCGTCCACTCGGCCTCGCCCTCGGCGCCGTCCAGAGTGAAGCGGGTGTGCATCTGCTCGGCGAGCGGGATCTGCTCGCCGGCCAGGCCGCGGGCCGTCAGGCTGGCCAGCTTGGCGTCGTGGCGGCGCAGCACCGCGCCCACCCAGCGGTGGAAGGCGGCGGCGCTCTCTGGGTGGCCCGCCCGGTCCATCCCGTAGGCGATGAAGCTGCCGTCCCGCAGCCAGGAGTAGGCGTAGGTCCTGAAGGTGGGCGATGCGACGTAGGCGCCGCCGGGGTGCTGGTGCGCCAGGATGGTGGCGATGCTCTGCTCGCGCAGCGTTGTCATGCCGATCTCTCGGGTATCTGGCCACGGGTGAGGCGGCGCTCCCGCCCCACCCGTGGGCCGGCGGGGCTACGGAAGCAGCGCCTCGATCTCGGCCTGCGCCTGGTCGAGCGCCTCCTGCGGGGTGATCTGGCCGAGCTTCGCCTGCTCGAGCAGCGTGTTCACCGCGTCCTGCATCTGCGACTGCTGCTCGATCACTGGCGGGGTGACCAGGGTGTCGAGGGCTTGGAACACCACTTCGCGGGACTCGGGCGGGCTCTGGGCCAGCCAGTCGTCGAAGAGCGTCTGATCGTTGAGCGCGGGCAGCTCCCAGCTCGCCTCGACGCGGATCGCGGCTGCGCTGGGGCTGGAGGTGAAGAACTGGGCCCACTTCCAGGCCGCCTCCTGATGCGGGGTGGTCGCGGAGACGGCGACGGCGTTGGCGAAGAAGTGGTGGGCCTTCTGGGTATTGCCGGGCTCCAGCGCGATATCCCACGCGAAGGGCGCGTCGGCGAAGGCGCTGAACATCCAGATCCCGGTGCGCAGCATGGCGATCTTGCCCTGCTTGAACAGATCGCCGTCGCTCACCCCGGCCATATCGGCGTCGCTCGGCGCGATCTTGTAGGTGTTGATCTTATCCACCATCCAGGTGAGCGACTCGACGCAGGCCGGCTCATTGATCGTCACCGTGCTGCCGTCCTCGCTCAGCACGCTGCAGCCGCTCTGGGCCGCGGTCTTGTAGAACTCCCAGAACTGGACGGGGCTGTAGCTGCCCCAGACTCCGGCCGCCGGGTCGGTGAGCTGCTGGGCCGCGGCCAGCTCATCCTCCCAAGTCCAATCGGCGGTCGGGTAGGCCACGCCCTTGGCGTCGAAGAGCTCCTTGTTGTAGAACAGCACGACGTTGGAGAAGCTCTGGGGCAGGCCGTACTGCTTGCCGTCGCGGCTGAAGGCCTCGTAGGCCCGCGGGTAGAAGCGCTCGGCGAAGCCCGGCTCAGCGGCCGCCAGCGGCGTGAGGTCGGCCAGCACGCCCTTGCTGGCGTAGCTGACGAAGTTCTCGTAGTTCAGCTCGAAGACGTCGGGGGCGGTGCCGCCCGCGATCAGAGTCTGCAGCTTGGTGAAGTACTGGTCGAAGGGCGCGGTCTCCACCTGCACGTCGATGTCGGGGTTGGCCGTCTCGAAGGCGGCGATCATCTGGTCGAGGGAATCGAGGTGGTCGGGGGCGGCCGAGAAGGTGAAGTAGCGGATCGTGACGGCATCCTGGGCGGGCTCCTGGGCGGCCGGAGCCGCGGTGGGCTCAGCGGCGGGGGCGGCGGGCTCCTGGGCGGCCGGGGCTTGGGGAGCGCCACAGGCGGCGAGCATGGCGAGCAGCAGGGTGAGCAGGGCCAAGGGACGGAGCGAGCGAGCGAGCATGGGAACCTCCTCTGGTTCGGCCAACGGTGGTCGGTCCCGTTATTTCAGTCCAGACAGCGCCACGCCGCGCACGAAGGCGCGTTGGGCGGCCAGGTAGATCAAGATGATCGGCAGCACGGTGATCACGGCGCCGGCCATCACCATGCTCCACTCGGTGGTGTAGCGGCCCTGAAGCAGGGCCAGGCCCACTGGCAGGGTCATCAGCCGCTCGTCGCGGGTGATGAAGAGCGGCCAGAGGAAGCTGTTCCAGCTACTCATGGTGGCGAGCACGGCAAGGGTGGCGAGCGCCGGCCCCACCAGCGGCAGGGCAACGTGGCGGAAGAGCGTCCAGTGGTTGCCGCCGTCGAGCAGGGCCGCCTCCTCGTACTCGCGGGGCACGCCCAGCATGGCCTGGCGCAGCAGAAAGGTGCCGAAGGCGCTCACCAGGCCGGGTGCGATCAGCCCCTGGTAGCTGTCCACCCAGCCCAGCCGCTGCATCAGGATGAAGAGCGGCGTGATCGTCACCTGCTGGGGCACCATCAGCGTCGCTAAGTAGAGCAGGAAGAGCGTGTCGCGGCCGCGCCAGCGCATGCGCGCGAAGGCGTAGGCGGCCAGGGCGCTGGTGGTGAGCTGGCCCGCCACGCAGGCCACCGTCACCACGAGGCTGTTGCCGAACATGCGCAGCAGCGGCACCGTCGCGGCCACCCTGGCGTAGCTCTCGAAGCTGATCTGCCGCGGCAGAATCTCCGGCGGGATGGTCAGCACTGCGCCGGGCGGCTTGAGCGAGGTGGTCAGCATCCAGAGGAAGGGCAGGATCATCGTCGCCCCGCTCAGGATGAGCGCTACGTAGCGTAGCGTGGTGAGCAGGCGGGCGCGGCCCCGGGGGCGCATCGCTGCCTCCGACGTGGGGATCGGCTGGCTCAGGCTATGCATCGGCGGCCCCCTTGCGCTGCAGGCGCAGCTGGATGAGCGTGACCACGAAGACGAGGGCGAAGATCGCCCAGGAGATCGTGGCGGCGTAGCCCATCTCTCCGTAGCTGAAGGCGTGGCGCACCACCCGCTCCACCAGCACCGTCGTCGCCCCAGCCGGGCCGCCCTGCGTCATCACCCAGACCTGGTCGAAGACCTGGAAGCTGTTGATCAGCGAGATGATCGTGACGAAAAAGGTTGTGGGTGCGAGCAGCGGCAGCGTGATATTGCGGAGCTGAGCCCAGCGCCCGGCGCCATCGAGGCTGGCCGCCTCGTAGTAGTCTTGGGGGATGGCCTGCAGCCCCGCGAGGAAGAGCACGACGACGAAGCCGAGATCTTTCCAGACGCTGGTGAGCACGATCGCCGGCATCGCCCAGGCCGGGTCGAAGAGCCAGCCGGGTTGGGGCAGACCGACCAGGCCGAGCAGGTAGTTGACGAGGCCGTAGCGCGGGTTGAAGAGCCAGCTCCAGAGTAGAGCCACAGCCACCCAGGAGGAGACGACGGGCAGGAAGAAGGCGGTGCGGATGAGGCCGAGCCCGCGCAGCGGGGCGTTGAGCGCTAGCGCCACGCCGAGCCCGAGCAGCATCACGAGGGGCAGATAGCCGGCGATAAAGCCCAAGGTGTGGCTCAGGGCAGCCCAGAACTCGCGGTCGCCGAGCAGGCGGGCGTAGTTGTCGAGGCCCACAAAGCGCGGCGGGGTGAGCAGGTCCCACTGGAAGAGGGTGAGCAGGAGCGAGGCGAGAATAGGGAGCACGGTGAAGAGCAGCAGCCCGCTCAGCCCCGGCAGCAGAAAGAGGGCGAGCCACCCGATCTGATGGAGGCGGCGGGCACCCGACATAACGCATTCCCCCCGTGAGCTATACTTTCGTCACTGAAGTAATAAAGTTGCCAAGCGAATGTTCTGAGCGCCACGGCGGCCTGTCGGATGGAGTGGAGGGGCGTGCCGTGGCCGGGCGAGTGCTGTGGCTCCTTAGCCGGTGGCCCGGATCGTGAGCGATGGTCGCTCCTCGTCGCCTTGGCGCAAGGCGGGCTGGAACAGCTCGCCGAGCAGCAGGCTGGCGGCGCCGCGGGCCCAGGACTCGTCGC
>DAOUGF010000458.1:0-10206 GCA_034429295.1 Chloroflexaceae bacterium | reverse complement strand
GCCGCCGGCGGCGTCCCGCAGCCCCTTGAGCGAGGGCAGGCCCCAGTTACCGAACTCAGAGAGGATCAGCGGCTCGTGACCGGTGCGCGTGGCATCCCCGTGCTGCGAGTAGGTCCAAGCAGGGCGCAAGGCGAACTGCTCGATGCCTGCAGCGAAGAGGGCCGCATGGTCGGGGATGTTGGTGTAGATGTGGTAGTCGTCGATGTCGCTGCGGACGTGGATATTCGGCCCCCAGCCGTGGGTGCAGGGCGAGTTATCCACCACCAACCTGGTCGGGTCCAGCTGCTTGCAGCGCTCGTAGAGCGCGGCGACCCAGGCCCGATCGGCGGCGCTGAGCGGCAGGGAAGTCCCCCAATCCTCGTTCACCAGCGTCCAGATCACCAGGGAGGGATGGTTGAAGTCGCGGCGCACCATCTCCTCCAGTGTGCGCTCCACGCGGGCCTTCACGCTGTCGCCGAGGGCGATCATGTTGGGGTGGACCGTCTCCCTGGCCACGAAGGTGCGCCAGGAGGGGATCTCGGCCCAGACGAGCAGGCCCAGCTCGTCGGCGAGATCGAGGTAGGCGGGGAGGGGCGGCTTGATGTGGCAGCGCAGGCAGTTGAGGCCGAGCTCCTTCGCGCGGAGGAACTGCTCGCGCAAATACTCAGGCGAGGGCGGCGAGGCGATCGTCCCTGGGTAGAGGTCCTGGTCGAGGGCGCCGAGCAGGAAGATGGGCTCGCCGTTCAGCAGGAGTTTGCCGTCGCGAATGGCGATCTCCCGGAAGCCGAATCTGGTCACATGCTCATCGGCGCCAGAGGGCGTCTGCAACGCCACGCGCAGCGTGTAGAGGGCCGGGTCGTCGAGTCGCCAGAGCCGCGGCGCATCCACGATCAGCGTGTGCTCGTAGGTGCTCTGGCCAGAGGCGAGAGGCAGCTCCGCATCGGCGACCACCTTACCCTCGTGGGCGATCTCCAGCTTCAGTGTGCCCTCGGCGGGCGAGCCCGCCAGCCGGACCTGCACACGAGCTTCGCCGCTCTGGATGGCACCAGAGACGTGGACCGTCTCGAGATAGACGGCCGGCACGGGGCGCAGCGTCACATCCTGCCAGATGCCGCCGATGTTGATGTACCACTCCTGCTTGCCATGGGGAACATCGCGGGCGTCGAAGGGAGGGCCATCCGGCCGCTCGGCGGGCTCGCGCTCCGGCCAGCGGGGAGTGTCGCGCCCGCTCTGGGTGGGATCGTAGACGCGGACGGCGAGCTCGTTCTCGCCAGGCCTGGCGAGGGCCTTGATCGGCAGGGTGAAGGGCGTGTAGCCGCCCTCGTGCTCGCCGGCGAGCGCGCCGTTCACAAACACCTGGCACCAGTAGTCCACCGCGCCGAAGCTGAGCAGCAACTCGCCGGTGAGATCGTCGGCGCTCAGCTCGAAGCTCCGGCGATACCAGGCATAGCCGCTGTAGGTCTGAAGCTCAGGAAAGGCCGCCTGCCAGGGGAGGGGCACGGGGATGGTACGGTCGGGGGCTAGCGTCTCAACGCTGAGCGCGCCCTCAGGGTCGAGCTGGAACTGCCATGTGCCGTTCAGGGTCCTTCCAGGGTGGTGCGTCGCTGCTTCCACGGGTCGCTACCTCGCTGCATGACAAATGCCCCCTCTCCCACAGTGGGAGAGGGGGCTGGAGCGGTGTGACCTTACTCGACGGTGTACTCACCTTCGACCACGCCGTCGTCCTTCTTATCGCCGCCAGGCTGGCCCTGGGCGGCGCCATCGCTGTAGGCGCTCTGGGAGAGCTTGAACATCGCCTGCTGCAGCTCCTCCATCAGGCGCCGCATGCGGTCCTTGTCCTCCTGAGCCACAGCGTCGCGGAGATCCTTGATCAGGCCCTCGACGCGCTCCTTCTCGATGCTGTCCACCTTGTCGCCGAGCTCGCCGAGGCTCTTCTCAGACTGGTAGGCCAGACTGTCGGCCTGGTTCTTCAGCTCGACCAGCTCGCGGCGGGCCCGGTCCTCGGCGGCGTGCGCCTCGGCCTCGCGGACCATCCGCTCGACCTCGTCCTTGCTCAGGTTGGTGCTGGCGGTGATGGTGATCCGCTGCTCCTTGCCGGTGGCCTTATCCTTGGCGCTCACGTTCAGGATGCCGTTGGCGTCGATGTCGAAGGTGACCTCGATCTGCGGCACGCCGCGGGGCGCCGGCGGGATGCCCTCAAGGCGGAAGCGCCCGAGCGTCATGTTGTCGGCGGCCATCTCGCGCTCACCCTGGAGGATGTGGATGTCCACGGCGGTCTGGCCGTCGGAGGCGGTGGAGAAGATCTCGCTCTTCTGGGTCGGGATGGTGGTATTGCGCTCGATCAGGCGGGTCATCACGCCGCCCAAGGTCTCCACGCCCAAGGAGAGCGGAGTCACGTCCAGGAGCACCACGCCCTTGACATCGCCGCCGAGCACGCCGGCCTGAATGGCAGCGCCGATCGCCACAACCTCATCGGGGTTGACCGACTTGTTGGGGTCCTTGCCGATCATCTTGCGGATGAGCTCCTGCACCACGGGCATGCGGGTGGAGCCACCGACCAGGACCGCCTCGTCGATATCGCTGGGCTTGAGGCCGGCGTCGTTGAGAGCCTGCTGGACGGGGGCGCGCAGCCGCTCGGTGAGGTGCGAGGTGAGCTGCTCAAACTTGCTGCGGCTGAGCCTCATCTGCAGGTGCTTGGGGCCGGAGGCATCGGCGGTGATGAAGGGCAGATTGATCTCCGTCTCGGAGACGCTGGAGAGCTCCATCTTGGCCTTCTCGGCGGCCTCCTTCAGCCGCTGAAGGGCCTGGCGATCCTTGCTCAGGTCGATACCCTGGTCCTTGCGGAACTCCTCGATGATCCAGTCCACAACCGCGGCGTCGTAGTCGTCGCCGCCAAGGTGGGTATCGCCGCTGGTGGCCTTCACCTCGACCACGCCGTCGCCAACCTCGAGGATCGACACGTCGAAGGTGCCACCACCGAGGTCGAAGACGAGGATGGTCTCGTCCTTCTTCTTATCGAGGCCATAGGCCAGAGCGGCGGCCGTGGGCTCGTTGATGATGCGAAGCACCTCGAGGCCGGCGATCTTGCCGGCGTCCTTGGTGGCCTGGCGCTGGCTGTCGTTGAAGTAGGCGGGCACCGTGATCACCGCCTGGGTGACCGGCTCGCCAAGGTAGGCCTCGGCGTCGGCCTTCAGCTTCTGCAGCACCATCGCCGAGATCTCCTGCGGCGCGTAGTCCTTGTTCGTCTGCGGAACGTGGATGCGCACGTCGCCGCGGGGGCCCTTGCTGATCTTGAAGGGCAGCATCTCGCGCTCGGTGGCGGTCTCATCGAAATCGCGGCCGATCAGGCGCTTCACCGAGTAGAGCGTGTTGTCGGGGTTGATTGTCGCCTGGCGCTTGGCCGTCTGGCCCACCAGCCGCTCATTATTCTTGGTGAAGGCGACGACCGACGGAGTGGTGCGGTTGCCCTCGGCGTTGGGGATGACGACAGGGTCGCCGGCCTCCATCACCGCGACCACCGAGTTGGTCGTGCCCAAGTCGATGCCAACAATCTTGGCCATAGTTCTACTTCCTCCTCATTATTCTTTGCGCGGCGGGGCTGCGACTTCTTCGCTTCATAGATGCACGCCGGCGGCCCTCGCGTCTATCGCTAGTGTAATGGCTTTTTACTTACTCAACACTAGCAGGGCGTTAGAAGAGTGTTGGAATTGGTCGGCTCGCGTGTTATACTTCCGGGTTCAGAGACGGTGAGAGAAGGAAGTGGGCCGCGGCGGCGAGGCTGTCGCCGCTAACGAGGCGCCGATGCTGCACCGCACACTGTTTACGTGCTGCGCGCTCCTGATGCTCGCCTTGGCTCTGCCTGCCCACGCCCAGAGCGACGCCTGCACGAAAGCGCATTGCATCTATCTCCCCATCCTGCAGCGGGCCGAGATCGTCAACCGCTCGCCGGCGCCACGGCCGGGCGAGGTACACGTGCGGAGCGTACGGGTGCGACGCCCGACGGCCAAAAGCCTGAACCTGGTGGGCGAGGTGCTCAACCCGACGGCGAGCCCGGTCTTCTTTGTAGAGCTAACGGCGCGCTTCTTCAACGCCAGCGGGCAACAGATCGCCGAGGAGGATACCACCGTCGATCTGCCCCGCATCGGGCCGGGCGGCCGCAGCCCATTCCTGATCTACCTCAACAACCCGCCAGCGTCGCTGGCATCATACACGATCACTGTGAGCGACAGCCGCAGCAGCACCAGCCTCGACTACCGCGACGCCGATGTACTCAGCGTGGCGACCCGCGATAACTTCGGTCTGGAAGTCTACGGCGAGCTACGCAACCCGTATTTCCGTGAGCTACGGGGCGTGACGGTAGCTGTGACATTTTACGACCTGGCGGGAAATGTGGTTGCGGTCGAGAACGGCTTCAGCAAGCCGCTGAATATTTGGCCGCGGGCCAGGGCGAACTACACGATACCGACCTTCGAGCGCGATCTGCTGTTCGCCCGCATGCAGGTGCAAGCTCAGGGATACCTAGCGCCTTAGTTGCCGTACGGCTTTGCAAGATTAGCACGGGCCGCCTTCCACTTCGTCGGCTTGGCACATCCTAGCGCCTGCTCTCGCGCCCTCAAGCTCTCAGCTTGAGGGCGCGGTGCAGCAGCGCCGGTGTGCCAACCTTGCAGAGCGGCACAAAGCGCACAGTACACTCGGGGGTGGCGCATAACTTGCTGCCTGTGGCGCCATACACGAGGGAGGCGCCATGAGATACCAGCATCTGGCCACCTATCTGAACGACCACCTCGCGGGCTCCGTGCTCGCCCTTGAGCTGATGGAACATCTGGAGCGAGCCCACGCCGACGCGCCGATCGCCGGCTTCCTGGCTGAACTGCGGGCCGAGGTGGCCGCCGACCAGGACGAGCTCGAGCGGCTGATCGAGCGGCTGGATGCGCGCGAGAGCCTGCCGCGGCAGGCGGCCGCCTGGTTCGCAGAGAAGATCGCCCGGCTCAAGCTGCAGCTCGATAGCAGATCCAGCGGGCCAATGGGCCTCTTCGAGGGCCTCGAGGTGCTCTCGCTCGGCATCGAGGGAAAGCATAGCCTCTGGCGCGCCCTGTCATCGATCGCCCATGAGGCGCCGCCGCTCCAAGGGGTGGATTACGAGCGCCTGCTGCGGCGGGCCGTGGAGCAGCGCGGCCAAGTCGAGGCCGAGCGGCTCGCCATCGCCGGCGCGGCCCTGCTCGTAGAGGGCTGAGCGGCTGATGTGCATCAGTATGGCCATCGGTAGCGGGATCGGCATCGCGTTTGCGGCGAACCGCGACTGTTAGGCCGGCCCTGCCGCGAGCAGCGCCTCGGCGGCCCGCGCGCCGCTCTCGAGCGCGCCGTGGACGGTAGCGATGTGGCCCCAGGTGACGGTCGCCTCGCCGGCGAAGTAGAGCGTATCCTCCACCGGGGCGGCCAACCTGGCCCGCGCGTCGCCGATGCCCACCGAGCTGTAGCTGTAGGCACCGAGGGTCCACTCGTCGCGGGACCAGTCGGCGAGGCGGCCGCCGAGCAGTGCGGGCCGTACATCAACTTCCAGCAACTCCGAGAGCTCGGCCACGGCGACCTCGATGGCACCAGCCTCGCCGAGGGCGGCCAGGGCCAGCGCCTTCAGCCCGCCGGTGTAGCCCATGAGTGTGGGGGTAGCGGCGCTCTCCACGGGCCACCAGGTGGCCACGCGGCCGTCGGTGCTGATGGCGCTGCAGGCCGGCCAGAGCTCCCGGCTGAACCAGAGCACCAGCTTGGTGACGTGGCCCATCGGGATGGTGGCGATCGCGGCGCGCTTGGCCGGCGGCAGCGGGGGCGCAAACGCCGGGCGCCCCGCCTGCAGCGCGCCCAAGGGCACGGTGATGAGCACCCGCTTGGCGGTGAGCTGCTCGCCGCCTGCCAACTCCAGCGTCACCGCGCCGGGCGCCCAACGCACTCGCTCCACGGGGCAGCCGAGGCGGATGTCGAGGCCGGCCGCCAAGTGGGCCAGCACGCGATCGTAGCCGTCCATGAGGTGGAAATTGCCGAGGCCGTTGCTGCTCAGTTCGTGCTCGCGGGCGAGGGCGGCGGCGCTGAGGCGGCTGGTGTCGGCAGCCTCGACATTCGCCAGCCACTGCAAGGCGAAGGGCAGGGCGGGGTCATCGGGGGGCGCGAGGCGGGCCAGGACGCTGGCGGCGCTCTCATCCGGCCCATCGTGGGCAATGACGGCGTCGTGGAGCTCGCGGGCCCGCGTGGCGATGGGGTCATCCTCGGGCAAAAGGCGCCCGGCGCGGCCCAGGAGGCGCGGGCCGTCCCAGAGTTCGGCCCGCAGGCCGGCGGCCCGCACCAGCGCCCAGGTGGCCGCGCGGTCGCCGTGGATGAACTCGGCCCCGAGCTCGACAGGGCCGTGGGTGCGGTCGGTGTGGACGCGGCCGCCGATGCGCTCGCGGGCCTCGACGATCAGCGGGGCGCGGCCGGCGTCGTGCAAAGCGCGGCCCGCCGCCAGCCCGGCAGCGCCCGCGCCGATGATGATGATGTCGTGCATGGACTTTGATCCGTAACCGGTAGGTGACTGCTTCGCGAGGATAGCACAGAGCCGCTTCTCACCCAACTCGCCTCCCGTTGTCTACCCCGCCCTTGCTGCCTCCCCCGCCCCTTGCTACCTACCCTCGCCTACCGCTGTCTACCTCCGCCCCCCAAGCTTCAAGCTTGGGGGGCGGGTTGCACGGCGCTTGAGGGCGGCTTAGACCGCGCTTGGAGGGCGGGTTGCACGGCGCTTGGGTTGTGCCTGAAAGCGGCTTAGAAACGCCAATGCGTCAACCTTGCGAAGCGGTACATCGGCTTGCTAAGGCTTGCTCAGGCCAGCGCGGCCGATGAGGGTGCGGGCGCGCGGGCTGACCAGGAATTCGTAGAGCGTTTGGGCGGCGCTCGACCCGCCGCGCTCGCGCGCCCTGACAACCGACCACTCCAGCAGGATCGGCTGGCCTCCCAAGTCCACCATGCCTACCCCATCGCTGCGGGAGGGGACGCAGCTGCGAGGCACGAAGGCGAGGCCGAGACCGGCCCTCACAGCCTGGAGCAGGACGGTCACGCTGTCGCTCTCCAAGGCGGGCTGCAGGTCGGCCACGATCACGCCGCGGCGTCGCAGGGCCTCCTCCAGAACGCGGCGCATCGGCGAGCCGGGCCGCGGCAGGGCCAGGGGCTGCTCCCGCAACACGCCAGGGGGCACTTGTTCCTGCTTGAGCAGCGGGTGGCCAGATGGGGCCAGCAACACCAGCTGTTCGCCGCCGATCGCCGCGGCCTCGAAGCCGCGCCGGCGCTGCTGCTCCTCCACCAGCGCCAACGCCACCCGCCGCTCGCTGAGGGCGTCCAGCAGCTCATCGGCGGGGGCCACGATCATCTCCAGGCCAACGGCCGGATACTGCTCGTGATAGAGAGCGAGCAGGCGTGGCAACAGACGCTCGCCCGTGCCCGGCGTGCAGCCCACGGCCACCCGCCCGGCCACCTGCCCACGCAGCGCGAGGATGCTCTCCTCGGCCCGCTCGGCGAGGCGCACCAGCTCGCGGGCGCTCACAAGCAACTCCTCGCCGGCATGGGTCGGCACCATGCGCTGGCCCACACGTCGGAAGAGCTTGGTGCCGCCGAGCTGCTCCTCCAGCGCGTGGATCTGCTGGCTCACCGCCGGCTGAGTCATGTGCAGCGCGGCCGCGGCCAGGGAGTAGTTCCCGGCCTCGACCACAGCGAGAAAGGTGCGGAGATGGAAGGTGTTCAGCATTGAATGCGCAATGCAACATACACCATGCAACATGCGGAAGGGCCTGGCTCATGTTGCATGGTGTATTTTACATTGGCTCATCCCTGGCCTTGGGTCATCTTCGCGGCCGCATCGGCGACCCGCTCGTTGATGTAGGGCTGCTTGAGCTGCACAGGCTGCTTGGTCCTGCTCGCCACGCGCAGGTTCAGCGCCTCCACCAGCACCGAGAAGCCCATCGCGAAGTAGATATACCCCTTCGGGATGTGGAAGTGCAACCCCTCGGCTACCAGCGAGAAGCCGATCAGCAGCAGGAAGCTCAAGGCCAGCATCTTCACCGTGGGATGGCGGTTCACGAAGTCGCTGATCGGGCCGGCGGCGACGAGCATCACGCCCACGGCGATAATCACGGCCGTGATCATCACCCAGAGGGCCTCGGCCATGCCAACGGCCGTGATCACCAAGTCGAGCGAGAAGACGATGTCGAGCAGCAGGATCTGGACGATCACCGCGGTGAAGGTAGCCCCCACCGCCGCGCTGGCGTGACCTTCCTCGCCCTCGAGCTTCTCGTGGATCTCGGTGGTGGCCTTATAGAGCAGGAAGAGCCCGCCGAGCAGCAGGATCAGGTCGCGCCCCGAGAGCTCAAAGCCGAAGATGTTGAGGAGCGGCTGCGTGAGGCTGGCGATCCAGCTGATCGAGAGCAGCAGCAGGATGCGCATGATCAGCGCGAGGCTGAGGCCCAACTGCCGGGCCCGCGCCTGCTGCTCCTGCGGCAGCTTCCCGGCCAGGATGCTGATGAAGATGACATTGTCCACCCCCAGCACGATCTCCAGCACCGTCAGGGTGAGCAGGGCGAGCAGATTCTCCGACGTGAACAGTCCTTCCATAAACTCCCGCTCCAGTAAGCCTTTGACGCCGTGTATTGTAGCGGCACGTAGCAACATTCGTACGAGGCCTGCGGCCAGAGCGTTACAACCGCCTCGGCTCCGGCGCCAGGGTGGGCTCCAGGCCAAGCAGCGCGCTCAGGCGGCTCAGCCCGCGATTGTTGAAGCTGACGACGTAATAGGAGGTGAGGGGCAGGCGCTCGCCGGAACGGAAGCGCAGCTCGATGCGGTGCTGGGCCCGGCGCAGCACCCGCACCTCCAGCCCAACCAGCTCGCTCAGCTGGCGCTCGATGCGGCGGAAGCCTCTGAGGCCGTAGCGCCGGATCAGCACCCTGTCGGCGGCCCGATCGAAGGTGGCAATCACGAGCTCGCCGCCCACGAGGGCGATGAACAGCGTGAAGCCCAGCAGGAGCGCGGTCGCGCCGAGCGCGCCGGCCGTCACTGGCCGGCCGCCCGTGAGCATGCCTACAACAAGGGCGCCGATCACATAGGCCGCGAGGGCAAGAAAGGCCCAAACCGCCAGCGGCAGATAGCGGACGGTGAGGGCGCGCTCGCCGCCTGTCACGGAGAAGATGGTCATAGGGACTGCCGTCGCTCCGCCTGGGCAACGGCGCTCCGCGGGTCGGCGCCGGCGATCACCGCCTTCAGCCCGGGCAGGTAAACCTCCATCAGCCGCACCGTGGCGGCCAGGGCGTTGCGGATCAGCCGCGGGCTGAGCGGCTCGCCCTCGAAGTCCAGCCCACAGCTGGCCACAACCGCCCCGCTATCGAGATCCAGCTGCAGGGCGCCCACGTAGAGGCCCCACCCGGCGCGGATGAGGTACTCGGCGGCGGCGGCGCGGCGCGGCGGGGGCACAGGCTCAGGGGCCATAGCGGTGATCACCAACTGCTCGGCGGCGACAAGCAGTTCGGCCCGCAGCTCGAAGGCGCCGGCCTCGCCGCGATACTCCATCGTGAAGGCTGCCGAGCCGACCGGCCGCGGGTTCCAGCCCTCCTCGGCCAGAAAGCGGCTGAGGGTGGCGAGGGCGCGGGCGCCGTTGGCGTGGCGTCGCGCCGCTGCGGGCTGAGGCTGCGCCTCGTCTTGCGGCCCGGACAGGGGCTGCTCGCTCATCGCCGGGAACCTCCGTGACGGCACCGAGCTTCTTTCTCTATCCTACATTAGGCGCCCATCCCTTGCAACAGGCTGTCCAGAGACGGCGCGGGCCGCCCCCGCTCCCCCGACGCTGAGGGCACGCTGCCTGCGGGACGCTGCCCCGCGACCCTACCACCTGCGCGGTACCTGCCTTTGCAGGCGGGCTCCGCCCCCTGCACCCCCGCCGGAGTGGGCGTTGCCCCCTCCGGACCACCCCCAAGCCGGAGGGCTGTACCGTGCCGACGGCTGGCGGCGTACCCGACTCATTGTCGGGCAGAGCCATCCGCCTCGGCCGGCGGCAGATCTCCGGTCGGGGTGGTGTGCGAGCATCGGTTGTGCCGCCTGCCTCCGTACACCGGGTTCGGGAAAGTTTGGCGCCGGCACGCCGGATCGAGCAGGGCGCAACCAGCGGGCGTGGGGCACCGCGCACAGCCAGGGCTCAAGCCCGATAATGAGACGAGGTAGCAGATCAGC
>DAOUGF010000457.1:0-2457 GCA_034429295.1 Chloroflexaceae bacterium | reverse complement strand
GCTCAACCGCGCTCTGCGGGAGCAGTGCGGCGTCCCGCAGGGCCGGGCTGTCCCGCAGGGCCGGCTCTTCGGCGCTGAGCAGCGTCGTGATCCTGGCTCGCAGCTCACGCCAGGCCGGGCGGCCGAGCGCCATCAGCCCGTTGAGCGCTGGCTGGCTGAAGATGCCCTTGCCGCCTACCGCGATCTCCCGCAGCAGGCCCGCCTCATCGAGCACGCTCAGGTCGAGCACATACTCGCCGATCGCCACGCCAACCCGTGGTGAACCGCCCGCCCGCGGCCGGAAGACACCGTAGGGCAGGTTCTGGAGTGGGAAGTGTGAGTCCGGCGGGACCTCGATGAATGAGCGCGTCATTGCCCACCTCTTGTCGGCAAGTGAGAAGTGAGAATCCCGGCAGCTTCGCTGACGCCCGTGCTCACTTCTACCTCACTGCTACCTTCTAACTTCTACCTTCTCCGGCAGCAGCCCGAGCGCCCGCAGGTCGTCCCTTGGCTCGTCGAAGCTGCAGCTGCCGAAGGCGAGCAGGGCGCCGGCCCGCAGCGCCGTGATCGCTCCCGTCGGCGCCGTGAGCCCTCGCCAAGTCAGCCCATCAGCGGTGAAGCTGAACGCGGCGGGATCCTCGTCGGCGAGAATAGCGCTAGTTGCGGCGGCGTCGAGCGTGTGGACGTGGGCGAGGATGCCGGCGGCAAAGACGTTCACGAAGCCATGCATGGCGGCCCCCACCTCGTCGCGGTACTGCCTGAAGGGATGGTGCAGCCCAGCGGTACACTTCATCGGCACGCCGGCGTCGCGGGCGCCGACCAGCGCCGTCGCCACCTGAGCCGGCGACGGAAAAGCCTCGGCCGTCACGCCGCCCGTGCGCAGCTTGTAGGCGAGGGGCGGCAGCCCCGAGCCGTTGTGGGCGCCCAGCGCGGCGAGCGCCTGGCTTTGGGCGGCGATCCAGCCATCGTCCAGGGGCGCCGGCAGCTCGCAGAAGGCCAGGAGGCCGGCGTTCGTCGCCTGCTCGGCGAGCTGGGCGAGCGTTGCTGACTCCACCCGGCCGGGCGGCAGCGGCAGCTCCAGCAGCTCGACCGCGACGGCGTCGCCGTGGCGGGCACGAAACGCGGCGATGGCCTCGATATCCTTGTCGAGGCCCTCCAGGAACGTCGCCCGGTCGCTCCTCCGGCCGATGGCCGCGATGGCGAGGGGCGGGCCGCCGGCGAACAGCGCCACGTGTTCATCGAGCTCGTCGAGGCGGGCGGCCGGGCAGACAAAACGGCCCAGCATCCAGGCGTCCGCATCGGCTCGATAGGCGGCGTAGTTGCTGATCGCTGGCGCCAACTCGAGACTCGCCGGCGGGAACAGCCCGGCGTAGTCGATCAGGTGCGCCATGAAGGCGCGCAGACTCCCGTGTACGATCATGATCGCCGTTGATCCTTATCGCTTTGGCCTGTGCCTGTCGAGCCATTGTACCATCGCGGAATGGAACTGTCTGTAAGGCTCGTGGTGGCCATCCCGCTGGCCGCACCTGCACCCCCCGGTTTGGTGTCTGCCACCCGCTGACTGCGGGGCGCTGCCCCATACCAGTACCACCTGCGCGGTGGGCGGAGTTGCGAGCGGGCTCTGCCCCTCGCGCTCCCCGCTAAGAGGGCGGCTGCCCCCTTGGAACCCCCGAAGCCAATGCCCGCCAGCGCCGAGCGAGCTATCGCTGCATGCCCCTCTGCGCCGAGAGCGGGAAGGGCACTACCCGCTCGACGCCAGCGCCGGACCTGCTGCGGCGAAGCTTTCGAATGCCGCAGGCATCCTCACAGAGTGCGTCCGCCCCTAAACGGCAAGGTGCGGGGCGCGCCAGCCGAATCCGCCTTCCGGCCGATAGAATCTTACCCAACGTTAGGTTTTACACTGAGCCCGTGAAAGGAGCGGCGCCGATGGAAGAAGGAACGACTCTGCGGGTGCAGGAGTTTGCGCGGTTGGCGGGCGTGACGGTGCGGGCGCTCCATGTATACGACCAGGCCGGGCTGCTCAAGCCGGCCGCTCGCACCGCTCACGGCCACCGGCGCTACCGCATGGCCGACCTGCTGCGCCTCCAGCAGATCGTCACCCTCAAACATCTCGGCTTCTCGCTGGAGGAGATCAAAACCTTGCTCAGCGCGCCCGCATACGATCTGCGGGCCTCGCTGCAGGCCCAGAAGGCCGCCCTCGAGGCGGAGATCCTGCGGCTGCAGGGCGCCGCCTTCGCCATCGGCCGCACGCTGGAGACCCTCGACGGCTCGGGTGGTGTCGAGTGGGCCCAGGTGATCGCCGCCATCCGCGGCCTGCGGGAGGCCGATCGCACCGCCTGGCTCAGCCGCTTCTACCCGCCTGAGCGTTGGGCCTGGCTGATGGAGCGGGCTGCTCATACGCCACCCGCCATGCTTGAGCGGGGCTTTCAGGCTTGGCGGGAGCTTTTCGAGCGTTTCGCCGCCCTGCGCCATCTGCCG
>DAOUGF010000456.1:0-5867 GCA_034429295.1 Chloroflexaceae bacterium | reverse complement strand
GGACGGCGACCGCGTCCGCTTTGGCCGCGCCGGCCTGATCTACACCGCCCCAAAGGTAGCGCCGCAGCCCGCTCAACAGCAGCCGGTGCAGCCAACACAGCCGGCGCAGCCCGTCGTAACAACAGAGCAGCCGCCCGTGGCCGCACCTGATCCGCAGCCCGCGGTAACGGCTACGACGCCGGAGGAGCGCCCCGAGGCCAGGCCGGCTGTGCCCGCCGCCCCAACCGAGCCGCCTGCTGCCCCTCAACGCCAATCCGTCAAGACCCAGCCGCTCGCGCCGCCGGATGATTGGGCGACCCTCTTCGAGCTGCCGGCCGCGCCCTCTTCGAACGGCGCGCCTGTCACCGTGCTCCCCTCGAACCGGCGGCGTAAACTGCCACGCAACGAGGAGCGCGGGCTGCCCTACGAGGCCGACGACTACCTCGCCCTACTGCCCCCAATCTACCATGACCAGCGCTTCCTGCAGCGCTTCCTGTTGATCTTCAAATCGATCCTGAGCCCGCTGGATCGCCAGATCGCGCAGATCAGCCACTACTTCGATCCGCGCCTGGCGCCCGAGCCACTACTGCCGTGGCTGGCCTCCTGGGTGGATCTGACCCTGGACGAGCGCTGGCCTGATACGCGGCGCCGCGAGCTTATCCGCTCCGCCAGCGTGCTCTATCGCTGGCGGGGAACAAGGCGCGGCCTGCTCGACTACCTGCGGATCTACATCGGCCCCGGGGCAGACATCCGTATCGTCGAGCAGGGACAGGAGCAACGCAACTTGGGGGAGGCGCCGCTGCCACCCCACACCTTCCGTGTGATCATCGAGGCGCCGAGGCCGAGCCTCGATGAGCTCGACCGGGGCCTGTTGGAGCGCATCATCGAGCTCGAAAAGCCTGCTCATACCGCCTACCAGCTCGAACTGCGCGCTGTGTAGTTAGATCTAGCTTCCGCCCTGAACTTGGCCGTGGTACTATAGGCAACCTCCCACCACAACCGCGCTATGAAGTCGAGCCTGAGCCCGGCCAGCACTGGCGTTTGCCCACCTACGGGCGGGTCACGGAGTGGTGATGTCGTTCGGTACGCTCACAATCACAATGGCCGACGGCCGCAAATATCGCGAGCCGATCGACAAACCGATGCTGCGGATCGGGCGCGATCCTGACAACGACGTTGTCATCAACGACCCGAGCGTCTCAAGCTACCACGCGCGCATCTTCGCCGACGACGCCGGCCTCTCCATCCTCGACATCGGCAGCCGCAACGGCACCGAGGTGGACGGAGCGCTGATCGTTGATCGCACGCCGATTGGCCCGGCGACCCGCATCAGAATCGGCACTGCCACGCTCCGCATCGAGCCTGCAGGCGCAGCGGCCGGCGCCGCGACGACCGCCCCTCCTACCGGTGGCTTCGTGCTGCCCGCCTTCCCTGAGGCGCCTGCGCCCGCCGTGGGCGCTCCCGCCGCTGACGCCGCAGCTACGGCTGTGCAGGGAGGCGCGCGCCCCGACGGCCCGCCCCTGGTGCGGATCGAGTTTCTCCCTCCTCAAGCGAAGGCCGATATCACGCAGGGCGGGCCGGCCGTGCTCAGCTACAACGCCACCGTCCAGAATCTCTCACGCTTCGTGGACCGCCTGGAGCTCGCGGTTGACGCTCCTCCCTGGGCCGCTGCCGTGGTGGATCCGCCGTTCCATAACCTCATGCCCGGTCAGACCGGCACCTCGCGCATCACGCTGAGTGTGCCTCGCGCCTCCGAGAGCAGCGCGGGCGTGCACTCGATCGAGCTGGTGGCGCGCTCCCAGAAGCGCCCTGAGCTGCGCTTCACGGCCGCGTCGGAGCTGACGGTCACGCCCTTCACGGATTTTCGCTTTGAGCTTCTTGACCCGAAGGCCCGCACAGCCTGGACCGGCGGCCGATTCCGCGTCCGGGTCGTCAATCTCAGCAACCGGGCGCTGCCGTTCAACCTGGAGGGGGCCAACACTGACGGCGCCCTCTCGTTCCGCTTCGACCCCGACCCGATCGAGCTGAAGGCCGGCGAGCAGGGCGAGAGCAGGCTACGGACTCGCTTCGGGTTTATGCGCCTGTTCGGCCAGCCGAAGACCTACGACTTCACCCTGTCGGCCGAGCCCCTCGACCAGAGCGCGCCCATCCAGCAGGCGCAGGGCCGCCTCATCCAGCGCCCGCCCCTGCCGCCCTGGATGCTGATCGCCGGCGCCGTCCTCTCGCTGCTCGCCCTGCTCCTCGCCTGCTCTAGCCTGCTGATCCGCAACCGCCAGCCGATCGAGGCGTTCTTCCGCGGCCTCTTCGCCCTTCCCGCGGCCACCGCCACAAGCACTGCGACGCTCGAGCCCACCACCGATGTGACGGCCATGATTGGCGCCGTGCAAACCGATACCGCCGCCACCCAAAGCGCCGCCTTGACAGCCCTCGCTCAGTCGGCTGTGGCGGCGCAGGACGAGAACGAGGCCACGCAGACGGCCGTAGCCGCGGACGGCGCCGCCACCCAAGACGCGCTCCAAACCTCCGCGGCCGGCACCCAGACGGCCGCGGCGAGCCAGATCATTGGCACGGCCACGGCCGAGGCGAGCCAGGTGGCCGCCACAATGACGGCCGCAGCGAGCCAGTTCGCAGGCACCGCCACAGCCCAGGCCAACGGCACGGGTACGGCGCTCGCCGGCACAGCCACGGCGCTCGCGGGCACCGCCTCCGTCCAGGCTCGCACCGCTACGGCCCCCACGGCCATCCCCACTACCCCTACGCTGGCACCGCCCCCGGGCCCCGGTGTGGGCCAGGTGATCACCTTCGATCGGCTGCGCACGCTCCCGGTAAATGTGCGCGTGCCGATCGTCGGCGACGAGTACGCCGCGCAGGACGCCTTCTTCTGCTTCTACAGGCCCGTGGGCTCCGAGTCGGGCCTTGGCTCCAGCCCGGAGATCCCTGTGCGGGCCGCCGGCTACAGCCGCCAGCAGCAGGCGAACGGCGTCACGATCAGCGACGTGGCTCAGGCGGAGGGGAGCAGCGGCGGGACCACTAACTTTGCCTTCAGGGTGACCTGGGTGGACAATCCGCCCATACTCCAGGGCGTCCAAGCGCGACCGGCGCTCCAGGAGCGGGTGCTGACGATCCAGTTCGCCACCTCGGACGGCGGCTCGCCCGATCTAGCCGTCGCCACGAGCCCCGCCGACTATCTGCCCCAGAGCGCGACGGTCGTGCTGCTCATACCGGAGGGCCAGAATCAGGCCGAGGCGTTCATCAACATCGCCGTCATCGCCGACAACGAGTTCGAGCCGAACGAGGCCTTCACGGTGAGCCTGTTCAACCCCTCGCTCCCCGTGAATATCCTGGACCCGACGGGCATCGGTGTCATCCAGAACGACGATCAGCCGCCCACGGCGACCCCCAGCCCGACGGCTACGCTTCCGCCCAGCGCCACGCCTACGATCCCGCCCAGCGCCACGCCGGCGCCGGACCCGGTTCCTGCGGGGGACGCCTTCGACTGCCAGCCGCCAGTGCCGTCCGGCACCTCGCTCCAACTCCTGCGGGGCGTGATCTATCCGCCGCCGGTGCTGGCCGCGAACAGCGCCCCGTTCCACAGCCTCACCACCGACGCGGGCGAGGGCGCGTTGATCAACGACTCGATCGCGGTTATCAACTTCCAGCGCAATGTCGCCGAGGTGAACGTTGATGTCTGGTATCCCGGCGGCGCGCCAGCGGCCTATGTGATGTTCGCCTTCGACGAGCGCGGCACGCTGATCGCGACGGCCCACCGCGACGCGATCGGCGTGCCTGCCACCTACCAGCTGAACGTCCGCTCCGTTGAGCGGCCGGTGCGCCAGGTGGTGATCGAGGCGCGCCGCGAGTTCGCCGGGCAGTTCAGCGGCAGCTACGACTACGAGCCGGTGACGCCGCCTCTGCTCAGCCGGGTGGAGTTCCGCTACACGAACCCGTAGGCTGCAATGGGAGTGTAACCTTCGAACTCGGCCAGCGCTAAGAAAGCTCCGACGCGCTGTCGTTGAATCTGTTAGCACGGCATCACCACGCCATTTCGCCACCCGTGTGCAGACGAATCGCCGGCCCGCACAGGGCCGCTCGCGTCGAGGGGACGATATGGCGTTTGGAACCCTTACAATCCTGCACGCCGACGGCCGTCGCGAGCCGCTCACCGTAGCCAGGCCGATTGTGCGCATCGGCCGTGACCGCGCCAACGATATCGTGCTGAGCGATAGCGATGTCTCCGGCTTCCACGCCGAGATCCTCGCCGACGCGACAGGCATGCAGATCCTCGACCTCGGCAGCGCTAATGGCACCGAGGTTGACGGCCGCCGCATCCTCGATGTGCCCCAGGCTCTCTCCCACGGCAGCGTGATCCGCATCGGCGGCTCGCAGATCACTGTCGCGATCGGCGGGAGCAGCGGCCCCGCCGTCACGCGGGTGATCCCCGGCACCCGCGAGAATGCCCTGCTCGAAGATCTGCTGGCCAGGGCGCCGGTGGCCATGCCGCGCAAGGCTACCGAGCCCCTGCCGGTGATCGCGCCACCGCCCCCCAGCCTCATCCTCACCCTGCGCCCCGCGGAGCTCGTCGTGGAGCCGGGTAAGTCGGTCTCGGTCGCGCTTGAGATCCACAATCGCGGCGAGCTGCCCGAGCAGGTCCGGCTGACGGTTGAGGGCATCGAGTGGGGGGCTGTGCTGCCAGATGAGCTTACCATTGCCCCTGGCGAGCGCGCCCAGGCGACCGTTTACGTCAGCCCGCCCCGCGCGCCCGAGGCCCGCGCCGGCGAGTACAGCTTCCAAGTGGTGGCTCGCCCCGAGCGCCTGGCCGAGGCCCGCTTCACCGCTGTCGGGCGGCTCACCATTACCGCCTACACCGAGTTTCGCTTCGAACTGCTGGATCCTCGCGCGCGCACCGGCTGGACGCGGAGCAGCTACACGGCCCAGATCCGCAACAGCGGCAACCTGGCGCTGCCATTCACACTCACCGGGCACGACGAGGCCGGCGCCTTTCGCTTCCGCTTTCACCCTGAGCCGCTCATGGTAGAGCCCGGCGAGCAGCGCCGCAGCCGGGTGACAGCCAGGCTCGGCCTGCGCCGGCTCTTCGGCAAGCCCCAGACCTACGCCTTCAAGGTTGTCGCGGCCCCTGGCGATGACTCCGCCCCGGCCCAGGAAGCCACGGCCCGCCTCGTGCAGCGCCCGCCCCTGCCGCCGTGGCTGCTCTCGCTGCTCGCCATCCTGCTGCTGATCGGGCTCCTCGCCGCGCTGCTCGCGTTCACCTTGCCGCCCGCCGTCGCCGCTATCCGCGACGCCTGGCCCACCGCCGGGCCGACCCGCACTCCGGAGCCGATGGCGGTCACGCCCAGCCCAGGGATAACTCTCCCGCCCATCGAGACGCCGCTGCCCACGATCGAGTCGCTCTACACGCCCGAGCCACAGGTGATCGTGCCGACGGTGGTGGTCAATGTGCAGCCTGCGCCACCCCCGCCTGCGCCACCCCAGCCCGCGCCGCCCCAGCCGATCGTCGTGCCCCCCGTGACCGTGCCTGTGCCTGTCACGCCCGCGCCTCTGCCGCCTGACCGGGTCGTCGAGTTCGCCAAGCTCGGCGGCAACGATGTGAGCGGGCGCACGCCAATCCGCGGCGATGAGTTCATCGGCCAGGAGATGACCCTCTGCATGTACCGCGAGATCCCCCTGCCGGCCCCGCCTGGCCCGGGGCCGCTCCCCAACGATCCGCCGCAGACGGTGGAGGGCCTGACGCTCTCGGTGAGCGATGGGCCGGATCCCATCACGGCGGGCGAGCTGCTCAACCTGACGATCGGGATCGAGAACGCTGTGGCGGGGCGCAGCTTCTTCGGACTCGCGCTCACGGTCCGGCCGCCGGCTGGCGCCGTCGTGGA
>DAOUGF010000455.1:0-3994 GCA_034429295.1 Chloroflexaceae bacterium | reverse complement strand
AGCCGCCGGCAGAGCCGCAGCATGCCCCCATAGTGGCGCCCAACCAGCGCGGCCAGCGCCGCCCGATCGCCCGCCAGCGCCCGCTCTACCAGGGCCTCGTCGTCGCTCATAGCATCATGTTGCTTGAGCCCGGCAGAAGGATAGAACTACGCCCGCGCCGCGATGGTCACCGGCTCATCCCAGGGCAGCTTATAGCTGTAGAGCCAGTCGAGCGAGCGCGGGTTCGCGAAATGCTTGAGGGCGAACGGCAGCGTCAGGTCGCGGAACCAGCGGGAGATCGGGCCTGATGTTGTTTTGTTGCTCCCCCGCGCGCGAGCGAAGCGCACCACTCGCTCAGCCCGCGCCTTGCGCAGCCCCTCGTACGCCGCCAACGCTCGATCCAGCTCGGGGATGTCGCGCACGCAGCGCGCCAGGGCCAGGGCATCCTCGAGGGCCAGCGCGGCCCCCTGGCCCGCGCTCGGCGATGTGGCGTGTGCCGCATCGCCCAGGAGCACCAGCGGCCCCTTGCGCCAGCGCGGCAGGCGCTGGATGTCGTAGATCGGGTACATGCCGATCTCGCCCTTCGTCGCGCTGATGATCGCATTGATGAAAGGCTGATCATCGCGGTGGAGCTCCAGCAGCCGCCGCCGCCGCTCAGCCTGCGGGATCTGCTCCAGCTCCGAGCGCCGCGGCGCGCCGGGGTGCTCGTGGTTGTTGAACCAGTAGATCTCGCCCGATGGCTTCACGAGGTAGCCGAAGAAGGCCCGCTTGCCGAAGATGAAATGCTGCGTGTCGGGGGTCGGCGCAAGGCCCACGCCCTCAGCGAAGCCGCCGCTGCTCACCAGGCCGGTGTAGCTCGGCTGCGGCGCCTGCGGGTCGATCAGCTGCCGCGTCCGCGAGTAGATCCCGTCGCTGCCCACCAGCAGGTCGCCCGTCGCGCTGCTGCCGTCGGCAAAGTAGGCGCTCACCGTCCCGTCGGAGCTCACCTGTATATCGGTGAGCTCCTTGCCGAAATGGATCGGCACGCCCTCGGCGAGCGCGGCCTCCCGCAAAATGCGGTGCAGCGCGCCGCGCTTGATCACCACGCTCACCGGCCCCTGGCCCTCGGCGGCCCCGTTCCGCAGCACGCCGAGGCGCTTGCCCGAGCCGTTCCAGAGCTCCATGCGCGGGGCGGCGAACCCCTCCACCGCAACCTGGCTATCGAGGCCCAGGGTGCTGAGCACCTCCAGGCCATTCGAGGCCAGGTTGAGGAACAGGCCGGCGTAGTCGTCGGGCGCTGGCTGCGCCTCATAGATCGCCGCGTCAACCCCGATGCGGCGCAGCAGCATCGCCGTCACGGGGCCGGCGATCCCGCAGCCGATGATCAGGGCCTTGCGCGTCGTCCGCTGAATATTCATCACGAGTCCCTCCTCGGCGTGAACCACTTCCAGAGCCAGTCGGTGAAGAGCCAGATCAGCGTGTTGGAGAGGTGGAGGCCCATTGGTCGCACCCTGGTGTTCTGGAAGGCCGCCAGCTGCCAGTTGCCATCCCTCCTGACGGCGACCAGGGTCTGGATGGAGTCACGCTCCCGGGAGGGGGTCTGCGCGCCCCCGAGGATGGTGCCTCCGGTGGCGTGCATCAGCGCTACATCCTCGGCCAGGAAGCGCACCTTCATCACGTCGCCCACAAGCCGCGAGCCTTTGAGGTGGGTTTCGAAGAGCGGCTGGTGAAACTCGGCGATCTCCTGGCGGCCCTTAAGGTGGGTGCCGTCGAAGCCGATCAGGTCGCCATCCTCGGTGAAGACAGCCGCGAAGGCGGCGCCGCTCCCCTGGTTCCAGCCATCCATGAGGCGCCGGTAGAGCGCCCGAACTTCGGCCTCGTCGTTTCTCTGCACGGTTGCGCGCGATACGACGGTTTGCATCTCGGTACCTCCTGAGGCATCTAGCCAGGGCCACGGGCCCTCTTGCGAAATACCTCCGACCAGCGTATAATCTTAGCTGGTAAGTATATCGTCTTAGCAAGTATCTTACTTGCTAAGACAATCAGAGTATAAGACATCATGAGCGAACTGTCAAGCCCCTCTCAGTCCGCGCCGGTAACGCCCGGCATCGCCGAGCTAGTCGGCTCCCGCCTCAGCACGGCCACGGTGCTCTTCCACGCGGCCGTCGCCGATCGCCTGGGATTAGGCCCAACCGACATGAAGTGCTACAGCATCTTGCGCCAGGAAGGCCCGCTGACGGCTGGCGAGCTCGCAGAGCGCACGGCTCTGACCACGGGCGCCATCACGGGCGTGATCGACAGGCTGGAGCGGGCCAACCTCATCCGCCGCGCCCGCGACCCCAACGACAGGCGCCGCGTCGTGCTCGAGCTGCTACACGACCCCGAGCGGGAGCGCGCGATCGACGCGCTCTATGCCCCGATGGGGCGCGCGATCGGCGAACTGCTCGCCGGCCTGAGCGAGCAGGAGCGCGCGACGATCGGCGACTTCCTCACCAAAGCCACCGCCATCCTCGAAGCTGAGACGCGCAGGCTGCGCGCTTCCGCGTCGTAACAGCAGGCCCTCTATGGAACCATAGAAATGTCTCGGTAGGGCCGAAGCATTCACACCATGTCGCTCAGGTGGTACGGGCGCAGTCCAGAGCGAATGCTTCGGCCATACGTTCTGAGCATCGGGGGAAACAACGGTAGGGCGCCCACTATGGGGCGCCCTACCGTTGCTGCTTCGTGGTGGGCCGCTAGCCCGCTCGCGCCGCCTCTACCGCCGCGATCATGGCGGAGAGGGACATCGCATCCAGCGAGGGCACCACCAGGTCGGCCGGCGGCAGCGCGAGCTTGGAAGTGAGCGCGCCCGGCACGGCGATGACAGGGCAGCCCGCGGCCCGCGCGGCGAGGATGCCGTTTGGCGAGTCCTCAAGCACGAGACAGGCGGCGGGTGGCACCCCTAGGCAGGCTGCCGCGCTGAGGAAGAGGGCAGGATCGGGCTTGGTGCGTTCCACATCGTCGCCGGTGCGCACACAGCGGAAGCGGCCGAGGATGCCGAGGCGCTCCAGCCAGCCGCCAACCCAGCTGTAGCCGCTGCTAGAGGCCACGGCGCAGGGCATCCCCAGTGCGTCGGCCTGATCGAGCACGGCCATTACCCCGGGCAGGATTCCCTGGCTCGCACTCAGCTGCGCCTTCAACTCCTGGCGCCTGGCCAGCACCGCCGCCGCCTCAGCCCGCAGCGCCGCGGCGCGGGCGCCGTCCACCCCTGCCACCAGGTTCGTCAGATGCTCCAGCGCGTTGAAGCCGTGGTTCGTGCCAAGCGCTCCGGCCCACACTTCGAGCTCCAGGTCGAAGCCATGCTCGGCATAGATGCGGCGCCAGCTCTCGAGGGCGGGCGTCTCAGTATCGACGATCAGGCCGTCGAAGTCGAAGATCAGCGCCTTGATCATAGGAGAAGGAGAGAAGCCTGTAGGGCCGAAGCGTTCGCCTCAGACTGCGCCCGTACCACACGCGCGACTTGGGATGAATCCTTCGGCCGTACGTTCCGATTAGAGAGCAGCTATCCGGATCTGCTGACAGGCGCCCCTGTATCAGCGACCGTCTCGATCGACTGGACCATCCCATCCCGCAGATGCACGATCCGGTCGGCATAGCCGGCGACGCCCATATCGTGGGTGACGAGCAACAGGGTGAGGCCCTCGTCGCGCACGAGCCGGCGCAGCAGGCTCATAATCTCGCCGCCGGTGCGGCTGTCGAGATTGCCGGTGGGCTCGTCGGCCAGCAGCAGGCGCGGGCGGTTGGCCAGGGCGCGGGCGATCGCCACCCGCTGCTGCTCGCCGCCGCTCAGCTCAGCCGGACGATGATCGGCGCGCCGCTCGAGCCCGAGCTGAGCGAGGAGGGCCAGAGCTTGCTCGCGACGCCGGGCGGGCGGCACGCCGGCCAGCATCATCGGCACGGCCACATTCTCCCAGGCCGACTTCACCGGCAGCAGGTTGAAGCTCTGGAAGATAAAACCCAGCGTGTCGCGCCGGTAGGCAACCAACTGCTTGTCGCT
>DAOUGF010000454.1:0-11933 GCA_034429295.1 Chloroflexaceae bacterium | reverse complement strand
CCGCCCACCGCGCAGGTGGAGCCTGGCGGGGGTGCAGGGGGCAGAGCCCGCCTGCAGAGGCTCGCAGCGCGTGCGTGGCCCAATTGTGCTACCATAGCGTCGTTCCGCAGCACAGCTAGAGGAGACCCGCGATGGCCTGTAAGGCCGCTCCCCGCCCCCTAACGTCCACCCAGATCGCCTACCACGGAGCGTCCTATGGCCGGGACTGATGCGCGCTATATCGTTGTCGCGGGCAATATCGGCGTCGGCAAGAGCACGCTGGTTGGCATCCTCGCCGAGACGCTCCGCTGGACGCCGATCTACGAGCTCGAGGAGGCCCACCCGTACCTCGACGACTACTACGCCGACCCGGCCCGTTGGGGGTTCCACTCCCAGCTCTGGTTCCTCACCAAGCGCTTCACCCAGCACCAGCAAATCGCGAAACTTCCCGGGGTTGTGGTGCAGGATCGCAGTATCTACGAGGATGCTGTGGTCTTCGCGGCCAGCCTCTACGAGCAGGGCCTGCTCTCAGCGCGGGACTACGCCACTTACCGGCAGCTCTACGAGGCGATCGTGCGCGAGCTGCGCCCGCCCGACCGGATCGTCTACCTGCGGGCGAGCGTGCCGGCCCTGCTCGCCCGGATCGCCAAGCGGGCCCGCCCGGCCGAGCAGGGGATTCAGGCCAGCTACCTGGAGAGCCTGGAGCGCCACTACCAGGCTTGGATCGGTGCGTGGCGCAGCTGTCCTGTGCTCACGATCGACACCGACGATCTTGACCTGAGCCAGGACGCGGCGGCCCAGGCGCTGGTGATCGAGATGCTCACCGCCAGCCTGCTCGGCGACTAAATGGAACCATGATTGATTATTCGCCGGTAACGGGTCGGTTGGCGTATCCCAAAGGGCGGTCACGATGGGCCGCCCTTACAGGCTCATACGGAAAGATTTCTGTGGTTCCATATAGGGCGCTTTAGTCTTCGTGATTGCTCCGCAATGCTAGGTCCGGTTGGCATATTTCTTGTAACATCTATGCTTGATGCCAGGCCCTCGGTCAATGGCGATCATGGAGACGTGGGTCCTGCTGCAGGTTAAGGTATTGCCCAGACCTCGGGGAGCCCATTTATGCCCGCAACACAGTCGACGCCCACGGCGGTGTCGCTGCCTGAGGACGATATAGGTCTGGCCACCCTAAGCCCTGAAGGCCGCATCACCGGGTCGAACGAGCGCTTCGCGGCGCTGCTCGGGCGCCCTGGCGCCGTGCTGACCGGCCAGTCTGTGACAGAGTTGCTCTCCGGCTTTGTGCCGTCCCTCGGCCCATTGCTCGATGGAGTTCTGAGCGGCGGCGCGCCGGCGTTCGAACACGAGTTGCGCCCACTCACCGGCGAGGATCGGCGGTTGCTGCTCTCGCTCTCTCCTGTGTACTCGCGCCTCGGGCAGATCCTCGGCTTCGATTTGGTATTACGGCCGGAGGGCCAGCGTTCGGGCGGCGTGTCGCCCGCGAATCTGGCGGTGGGCGAGGCGGGTGGCCGCTCGGTGGCGCGGGCTAGCGCGCTCTTTGCCCTCACCGCAAGCCTCTCGCGGGCCCTCACTCCCGAGCGAGTGGCCCAAGCCGTGCTCGAGGCCGCGGGCAGCCTGCAGATCACAGGCGGCGTCGTGACCCTGCTCGAAGCCGACCAGGCGACGCTCGCGCTGCTGGCGATGGAAGGCTATCCCGACGAGGTGCGGCAGATCTGGAGGCGTTTTCCATTGACGCTCGCGACGCCGCTCTCCGACGCCGCCCGTCGCGGCGAGCCGGTGTTCCTGGCCTCGCGTGAAGAGCGCGACCGCCAGTACCCTCATCTCGCCCGCGACTACCCGGCCATGAAGGCGCGGGCTTGGGCAGCTCTGCCGCTGAAGCTCGACACCCAACTGCTCGGCGTGCTTGGCCTCTCCTTCGCCAACACCCTCAGCTTCGACGAGGACGACCGCGCCTACCTGATGACGATGGCCGGCCTCTGCGCCCAAGCCCTTGAGCGCGCGCGCCTGTCGGCCGCGGAACGGGCTGCCCTGGCCGCCGCCGACGAGGCGCTCGCCATGCTGGATCGGGTGATCGACTCGGCCCCGATCGGTATGGCCTACTTGGACAGGGAGCTTCGTTTTCGGCGGGTCAACCCGCGCATGGCCGCGCTTATGGGTCTATCGAACGCACCCCAGAGCGGCGAGAGGGCCGCTGAGCTCCTGTCGCGGGCCGGGCTGCCCTGGGAGCGCTACGTGCGCCAGGTGATGGAGAGCGGCGAGCCAGTGGTCGATCTGGAGTTGAGCGCCGCCGCGGCCGAGGGCGGCCCTCGCTATGCCCTGCTGAACTTCTACCCGGTTCAGGTAAGCGGCGGCGCGGTGCTCGGCGTAGGCGTGGCGGCGCTAGATATCACCGAGCGCAAGGCGGCCGAGGAGGAGCGGAGCCGGCTGCTCGCCGCCGCGGAGGCCGCCAGAGGCGCGGCGCAAGAGGCACTGGCCCGCGCCGAGGAGGCCCTGCAGCTGCGAGATGATTTTCTCTCGGTGGCGGCCCACGAGCTGAAGACGCCGCTTACTTCCCTTGTCGGCCAGGCCCAGCTGCTGGAGCGGCGCCTGGCGAAGGCCGGCCTGCTGAGCGGGGCCAACGAACGCTCGCTGCAAGTGGTGGTGGGCCAGGCTCGCCGGCTCAGCAGCCTGATCGGCGACCTGCTGGACGGTGCGCGGCTCCACCGGGGCCAGCTCACGCTCAACTTGCGCCCGCTGGATCTTGGGCGGCTGGCGCAGCAGATCGTCAATGAGCTCCAGCCCACCATTCCAGGCCACCGCTTGCAGGTGCGGGTCGAGAGCAGCGGGCCTCGCGTTCGCGGCGACGCCGTGCGGCTCGATCAGGTGCTGCAGAATCTGCTCGGCAACGCGGTGAAGTACAGCCCGCGGGGGAGCGAGGTGTTGGTCGAGGTGCGCCGCAACGGCGATCGGGCGCTGCTGTCGGTGCAGGACCAGGGCGTCGGCATTCCCGCCGAGGCGCTGCCGCATCTCTTCGAGCGCTTCTACCGTGTGGTGCGGCCGGAGACGGCCAGCATCAGCGGCGTTGGCGTGGGGCTGTATGTGGTCAGGGAGATCGTGCGGCTCCACGGGGGCGAGGTGTGGGCCTCGAGCGTGCTGGGCGAGGGCAGCACCTTCACGGTGGCGCTGCCGCTCGCCGATGAGGAGTAAGGTTGGCCCTGCCGCCTAAGCGCCCTGCTCGCCGGCCAACATCGCCTGCTCGATCAGCATCGGCGTGCTCTGCTCCACGAGTTGGGCGGTCTGCTCCTCCTGCTGGAGGTTATGGCGCAGCAGGGCGGCGATCTGGATCTGGCCCATGCTCTCAGCGGCGGTGAGCAGGCCGCGGTAGACGGCGACCTCGTAGTGCTCAACCTTGCTGAGGGCGCCGCCGATCACATAGTCGCGGAGCGCGGGGCTATCGGCGATGGCGAGGCCCTGCTCGCTCGCACGCACGAGGCCGGCGGCCCCGTCGCAGCTTATACGCTCGGGGTTGGCGTCGAGTTGGCGGTAGATCTGCTCGATATTCCCGATCTGCTGCTCGGTCTGCTCGATGTGGTCCTGGATAATCGCCTTGAGCTGGGGCGCCGAGGCGGCCTGCAGCAGCTTGTCCTGGGCCTCCAGGAAGCGCTGCTCGGCATCGTAGATCTCCGCCAAGTCGTGGATGAACTTCTGCTCGATGGTGCGGATCGTCATGGATGCTCTCCTCCGTGCTGATGGGTGTTGGCGCAGGTCCGGCGACGGTGACGCAATGCTCGTGCCACGGCTGGCGCGCCCCACGTCGCGGTACGGCTCTTGCTGTGGCGGGCCGTGGAATTGTGGGAACAGCCGCGCCGGCACCCCGTGAGCCGGTGGAGCAGGGAGGAAGAAGAGCGCGATGAGCAACCCCAACAAGTTGAACGGCGGCCAGGATATGGCCGAGGAGGCGGCCCGCGCCGCCCAAGGTTTCGGTACGCAGGCCAACTCGCCCACCGATCGGGCGGCCGGGCAGGCCCACCGGGTGATCGACAAGGCCCAGGCACGGGCCGATGAGGTGACCGGCCAGGTCCAGGCGAAGGCCAGCGAGCTCGTCGATCAGACCAATGCTCAGCTGAACCAGGCGTTGAGCAGTGCCGGCCAGCAGCTCCACGGCGTTGCCCGGCAGGTGCGCCAGATCCCGGCCCCGGGGCAGGTGAGCGAGCTGGTTGGCCGGGCGGCCGATGTCATCGACCGTAGCGGCGCCTATCTGGAGCGCGCCGATCCCGACACGATGCGCAGCGACCTGGAGCAGCTGATCCGTAAGCACCCGCTGCCGGCGCTGGCGGTGGGCATCGGTATCGGCTACTTGCTCGGGCGGGGCTTCCGCTAGGGATTGGTAGAGCGACGGATTACAGCCGCCCCCCAAGCTCGAAGCTTGGGGGGCGGAGTGGGAGCAGCTTCAAGCTTGGGGGAGGCGAAGGAGCGGCTGAAGCTTGAGGGCGGCCACGCCGGGCCGCCCTTACAGGTCCATACCGTCTGCGCTACCAGCGGGCGAGTAGGGCCTGGAAGCGGGCCGGCAGTCCATAGGGTGTGTCGGGGTCGGCGCAGCTGCTGTTGATCCAGCGCTCCAGGCGGGCGATCGCCGCGCTGTGGATGTGGGGCGGCAGGGCCCAGTCCGAGCTGTAGATACGCTCCTGGTGCTGCCGCAGCACATCGCGGGCGCTGAGGGGCAGACTCGTATACTCTAGCAGGGTCGTCCACTCGAGGCTGGCGCCGAGCTCCTCCAGGTAGGCGGCCAGCTGCGGGTCCTCCATGCGAACGCCTGGCTGCCCCATGGAGGGCGATGCGCCCAACTCCTCCAGCGTGATCAGCCAGAGGCGGCGCGCCTGGGCGGGCGGGGCAAGCTCGTGGAGCGGGCCGGAGTGGGAGACGCCGCCGGGGCTGCCGGCCAGCAGCAGGGTGCCGCCGGGCCGTAGCACGCGCCGCGTCTCCCGCAGCGCGGCCCGCCAATCGGCCACGAGATGCAGCAGGTGCACGGCGATCGCCAGATCGAAGCGGCCGTTGGCGAGCGGAAGGCGGGCTACGTCGGCTTGGATCAGCCTGAGGGGCGTCGCCAGCTTGCTGCGAAAGACCGCCAGCATCTCCAGGGAGATATCGACCCCGAAATAGCGGTAGCCGGCTTGGACGAAGGGTATGGCCACGCGGCCCGTGCCGACTCCCAGCTCGAGGATGCGATCCTCGCGGCTCACCCCGACGTGGGCGACGATCGCGTCGCGCACTCGCCCCGCCACCCCCGGCGGGAAGCCCCGCGTCGCATCGTAGTAACCGGCCGCCCGGTCGAAGCTGACGCTGCTGGCTGTCATAGCGGCCCCTCAGGCGCCGATGCGTGCCCGCATCCACTCGTTCGAGTTATGGAAGTCGCTGATCGCGTTGCCTGGGCCGTTCACCTTGTCGAGGGCCGAGCGCTGCTCGTCGCTGAGGCTGAGATCCAGCACCGCTAAGTTGTCGGCGAGGTGCTCGCGGGTGCGCGGCCCGATGATCGGCGACGTCACGCCAGGCTGATCCTTCACCCAGAGCAGCGCGAGCTGGCTGGCGGTGAGCCCGGCGGCCTGGGCCAGCTCGGCCACGCGCCGCGCCGCCTCGATGGCCTTGGGCGTGACTCGCTGGGCGAAGGGGCTGTCGGGGCCGTTGCGGGCCGCCCGCGAGCCATCCGGCGCGCCGCCCTCGTTGTAGCGGCCACTGAGGATGCCGCCGGCGAGGGGCGACCAGGGGAGGATGGCCAGGCCGTAGCGCTGGCAGAGCGGCACCAGTTCATTCTCGATTCGCCGGTCGAGCAGATTGTAGGGCGGCTGCTCGCTGATGAAGCGGGCCAGGTTCTGCTGGGCGCTCGTCATCAGCCCCTCCATCACCATCCAGGCGGGGAAGGTCGAGCAGCCGATGTAGCGCACCTTGCCCTGCCGCACCAGGTCGTCGAGGGCGCGGAGCGTCTCATCCTGGGGGATCGTCAGCGAGGGACGGTGGAGCTGGTACAGGTCGATATGGTCGGTCTGCAGGCGACGCAGCGAGTCCTCGCAGGCGCGCATGATGTGGTAGCGGGAGATGCCGCGGTCGTTCGGGCCGTCGCCCATCACGCCGTTGACCTTGGTGGCCAGCACCACGCGGTTGCGCTTCCCGTCGCGGGCCAGAGCCTTGCCGACGATCCGCTCGCTCTCGCCGGCGTTGTAGACGTTCGCCGTGTCGATGAAGTTGATCCCGGCGTCCAGCGCGGCGTCGATGATATCGATCGACTCGGCCTCGTCCGTCGGGCCGCCGAAGTTCATGGCGCCAAGGCAGAGAGGTGAAACCTGCACGCCGGTGCGGCCCAGCGATCGGTACTCCATGGCTCCTCCGTTGAACCTTCTCGCAGGTGCGGTGTGAGTAGCGGACATAGTAGCACACCTGGCAGGGCCGGCGTGCTGCGCGACGCTATCGGTGCAGGGGCAGCGTGATCGTAAAGGTGCTGCCGCCGCCGAGCTCGCTCTCGACGGAGATGCTCCCCTCGTGGAGGGTGATAATCTCCTTCACCAGGTAGAGCCCGACGCCCATGCCGGTGGTGTAGGTGCTGTTCACGTTCTGCGCCCGATAGAAGCGCTTGAAGATATGGGGCAGGTCGTCGGGCGGGATGCCGACGCCCTGATCGATGATCGCAACCTTGAAGCTGTCCTCATCGGCGTGCATGCTCACGGTGATGGTGCTGCCGGGCGGGCTGTATTTGAGCGCGTTGTGCAGCAGGTTGTAGAAGACCTGCTCGAGGCGCATTTCATCGCCGAGGATCATCACGGGGCGATCGAGCGGCTGTACTTCCAGCGTGTGATGCTCGGCGAGCACATAGAGGCCGCGCAGCACCCGCTGCAGCAGCTCCACCGCGTCGAGGGGCATCAGGCTCAGCTGCATCCGGTCGCCCTCGAGCCGGGTGACATCCAGGAGCATGGCGGTGAGGCGCTCGAGGCGCCGCCCCTGCTCGAGGACGGTGCGAACGGGCTGCTGGATCTTCTCTGGCGTCGCGTTGCCGCGCTCGATGCGCCGGGTGAGGAGCTCGGCGTAGCCCAGCAGCGAGGTGACGGGCGTGCGCAGCTCGTGGGCGACGACGGTTAAGAACTCATGCCGCAGCTCGTTGAGCGCCTCGGCGCGGGCGCGGGCCTCCTGCTCACGAAGCAGTAGCAGTTCCTGCCGCCGAAGCTGCTCGCGCTGCTCCTCGGCCTGCTTGCGCTCGGTCATATCGCGGGTGACCTTGGCGAACCCCTGGAGCTCGCCCCGCCCGTTGAACAGCGCGGTGATCAGCACATTCGCCCAGAACAGCGTGCCGTCCTTGCGCACGCGCCAGCCCTCCTCGGCGTAGCGGCCCTCGTTGATGGCGATGTCGAGCGCGCGGGCCGGCTTGTTGTCGGCGATATCGTCGGGGGGATAGAAGATCGAGAAGTGCCGGCCGATGATCTCGCTGGCCGTGTAGCCCTTGATCCGCTGCGCGCCCGTGTTCCAGCTCCTGATGTGCCCGGTGGTGTCGAGCATAAAGATCGCATACTCGGTCACGCCCTCTACCAGCAGGCGGAACTGCTGCTCGCTCTGGCGCAGCGCCTCCTGAGAGGCCTGGTAGTTGGCCAGTAAAACCTCCATATCATTCAGCGACTCGCGGAAGATCGCGAGGCGCGAGGCGAGGAGTTCGTACTCCGACATGGAGGTTGGGGATGTCATAACGGGCACGGCTTTCCTGGAGTGATGGCGCTGTGCAGGATCTCTGCAGATGTTTTGCGTATAGTAGCGGCATTATACGACACGTTGTCTCAGCCAGCGTCTGAGCTCACGCAGCGCGGCGCGCAGCCGGGCCGCCCGGCCCTCGTCGAGTGGGCGGCGGCCGTAGCGGGCGGCCTCGATCAGCAGCACCAACTCCCGCAGGGCGCGGCTCTCGCCGCCGGCGCGAGCCTCGAGCAGCCTGGCATACTCTTGGAGGGTGGCGCCCACGGGCCAGGGGACGCCTGCCCCCGCGCCGAGACGCTCGAACTGGAGTTGGGCCCGGGTGAGGGGTGAGCGCAGGCGGGCGCGCAGGCCGAACCAGGCCGCGACGATGAGAGCCAAGGCGACGACAGCCGCGGCGGGGAGCGCAAGGCGCGGCCACAGCGCCGGCTCCGGTGCTGGCGGCGGGGGCACGACCACAGCGGTGGGCTCTGGGGCGGGGCCGGCTGGGTTGCGGGCGGGCAGCGGCCTGACAGGGGTGGGCTCGAAGGGCACCCAGCGCCCGTCGATCAGCAACTCGGGCCAGGCGTGGGCGTCGGCCTCCCGCACCACATAGGCGCCGCTCGCCTCGTCGAAGGTCCCAGTGGCGTAGCCGACCGCCACCCTGGCGGGGATGCCGAGGCTGCGGGCCATCATCACCATTGCGGAGGCGTAGTAGGTGCAGTAGCCCTCGCGCATCTCGAAGAGAAACTGATCCACCGCGTCGCCGCCGCGGGGCAGCGGGCGCACCTCGTAGCTGTAGGGCAGTTCGCGCAGATAGCGTTCGAGGGCGATGGCCCTGGCGAAGGCGTTCGTCTCGCGGCCCGCGATCGTCTCGGCGAGCTCGGCGACGCGGGCGGGCATGCCGGAGGGCGCGCTCACATAGGCGCTGAGGTCGGGCGGTGGGCTGATGCGTGCGTCGAAGGGTGTGACAAGCTCCTGGGGGAGCGAGATCGCCTGGTAGCGGCTAGGGGCCTCGCCGCTGGTCAGGGCGGCGACCGTGCCGTCGGGCAGCCGCTCCGCGCCGGCGGGCAGGTCGAGCCAGAGCACATCGGGCAGGGCTACCAGCACCTCCCGCTGCTGGCGCAGATCCTCGATCGTCTGGGTGATCGCGCCGGCCGGCAGATCGTCGGGATTGGGCCAAGGGCTGAAGGGAGCCGTGCGGGCGTCGGCTCGCCAGCTGCGTCCGTCGTAGCGGCTGAGCACACGGGCGCGCCAGTAGCGGGGCCAGGGCCCCTCCGCCAGCGGCTCGCCCGTGCGGATGCGGAGCGCGAGCGTTTCGGGTGGGCCTTGTTCGAGCGAGACGCCCAATGGCACGGCGGGGAGCTGCGAGACGCCCACCTGGGCCGGGGGCCGGGCTCGCTCCCGCTGCACGCGCCGGTCGATCTCGGCGAGGCCAGAGGGCAGCTCGGCGCTGGGCCAGAGCATGGCGGCCAGCGAGCTCGGTACCCTCGTCGGCAGGATCAGGGCGAGGGCGATGGCGATGGCGCCGCTCAGGCTGCCCCAGCCGATCACATCCCAGCGGAGATCCTCGGCGTAGGCGGCGCCCGTCCGCTCCCAGGCCTGCTCGCGGGCGGCGTAGCTCGTGACGACGGCCAGCAGCAGCAGCATGGTCAGCCCGATCACCAGCGCTATGCCGCGGCCGCCGCCGAGGATGCTGGTGGCCCCGAGCGCCACCAAAGCCGGCAGGCTCCAGCCCAGGGTCGGCCGCCTTGCGCCCGTCGCCCAGCCGAGGCAGACGGCGCCGGCCCAGCTGGTGATGACGGCGATGGTGGTGACGAGCAGCGCCGCGCCCGCAGCGCCGGCAGCCGGGGCGGCCAGCAGTTCGCGCCAGAGGCGCGGTAGCGCGGCGCCGAGGAAGCGCCAGGTCAGCAGCTCGGGAACGGGAGTCTCCACGCTCTCCACCCACCAGCGCGCGGCGAACTGCGCGAGCGCCGCCAGGTCGCCCGCCACCAGCCCGGCCGGCGGCAATGCCCGCCCGCCGGCAACGACGAGCGCGACGCCGAGCAGCGCGGCGACTGCGCCGAGCAGGAGGCGCGCCCGCCCCGTGGCGCGGCCCGCTCGCAGGCCCAGCAGCGCGCCGCCCGCGCCGGCCCAGAACAGCAGCGAGTCGGGCAGCGGCAGCGTGCTCTCGGCCGCGGCGAGGGATGGGCAGACGGCCACCCCCAGCAGGAGCATGGCGATGGGCCAGCCCACGCGGGGCGCGAAGCGGGTGAACAGGTAGCGGAGCAAGCGGTACACGGCGGGTCTCGTGCTGGGGACGCTCGCCCGCCGGCCGCCGCGGCAGCCCTCGTCGAGCGTTAGTGGGCGAGCAGCCGCTGGGCGTGGGCGAAGCCGTCCTGCAGGGTGGCGCGGGTGATAATCTCGCCGAAGTTGATCCCGAGCCCAACCATGGTCTGGGCGACCTCGGGGCTGATCCCGACCAGGATCACCTGGGCGCCGAGCAGCCTGATCGCCCGGGCGGTCTGGAGCAGATAGTGGGCCACGCCGGTATCGACCACGGCGATCCCGGTGATGTCGATGATCAGCACCTTGGCGTTGCGCTCGACGATCGTATCGAGCAGTGTCTCGAGGATCTGCCTGGCCCGCAGCGTGTCGATCGCGCCGACCAGCGGCATCACCAGGATGGCGTCGGTGATCGGGACCACCGGCGTGGAGAGCTCGCGGATCATGCTGCGCTGCGCGTCGATCGTCGCCTCGCTCAGGCGCCGCTGCGCGCGGTTGCTCTCCACCAGGTCGTGGAGCAGCCGCGGCAGGATGAGCGTGCTGTCGAGCGTGGCCTCTACGAGGTTCTCCTTGGTGATCAGCTTCACCGGGACGATCTGGTCTTGTGGCTGCTGCTCGCCCATCGCCGCCCGAACCGCCGCCTCCGCAGTGAGGCGCCCGATCCCGTAGATGCCGCGGTAGACGGTGGCGGCCATGCGCCCATCACGGACGGCGATCAGGCCCTCTGGGTCGGCGTCGAAGCCGACTACCAGGATCCGCCCTTCCAGTCCTTGCTCGCGGATCACGTCGCAGGCGCCCAGGGCCATGTGGTCGTTATGGGCGAACACACCGTCGATGTCGGGCCGGGCCGCCAGGATCTCGCGCATCGCCTTGGCGCCGGAGGGGCGATCGAACATGCCGCTCGCCTCGTAGGCCAGCTCGATGTCACTATGCTCCTCCAGCATCCGCCGGAAGGTGCGCTGCCGATCGGTGGGGATGGGGCCCTGGATGTTCGCCACCTTGCCGCGGCCGCCCATCAGCTCGAAGAGCCGCGAGACGACCATAGTCGTGCCGCTAACCTCGTCGGCGCGCACCATGGTCGTGTAGAAGGGCGCTGGGTGCACCTCGGCGCCGACGACCGGGCATTTCAGGTTCGCGAGTAGCTGCGGCGCCTCGGGGAGGCCGGCCGCCACGCTGTGCTGAACGATCACGGCATCGAGGGGCTGCTCGAGCACCTCGCGCACCGCGCCCAGGAGATCCTCGTCGGGGTCGGAGGTGGGCATGATGATGGTGGCGTTCAGCTCGGCGGCGCGGGCTCGCACGCCCTGCGCGAAGGACGCCCAGTAGGGGAACGAGCCCAGGTTGTGAAGAAAGCCGATGCGGATGCTGCTGGTAGGTTGCGTCATGGCTCGGTTTTCTACGCCTGGCTCGCGACAGCCATGCATCAGGCCCGATCGGCAGAGATCGATTGAGCCAGGTAGCCCAATTGTACCGCACGCCGCGCCGTTGCACATAGGGCCATCAGCGGCCCGAGCCGGGGGCGGTGCGCACCACGCGGCCGAGGGGCGAGACGCGGGCGGTGACGGTTTGGCGGGGCGGGTTGACGAGGGGCAGGCTCACGCCGAGGGTGAAGGTGCGCGAGGGGACGCCTTGGGCCGCCAGCGCCGCGGCGCAGGGCTCGGCGTTGCGGGCCTCATGGGCGACGAGCAGGGCCAGGGCGCCGCCCGGCGCCACGCCGTGGGCGACCAGATCGGGCAGCCAGGCCCCGTCGAGGGCGGGGGTGATCACCACGAGGGCCGCGCCGGTGAGCCGCTGGCCGCGGAAGGCGCGGCTCTCCCGCAGCAGCTCGCCGAGGGGCTGCCGCCCGGTCGCCTGGCCGTCCACCAGGGCGTTGAGGATCGGCCAGAGCTGGCCCGCGCCGCCGGCGGGCGCCACCAGCCGCCGCCGGCCGTCGTCGCAGAGCAGGCCGACCATGCGCCCCTCGCTGAGGGCCTGCGCCGCCAGCGAAGCCGTGA
>DAOUGF010000453.1:0-6493 GCA_034429295.1 Chloroflexaceae bacterium | reverse complement strand
CCCTCTGGCGGGGCGATCCGCAGGCCGGCAAGCTTGCGCGTGAGCGCGGCGTGGGCCGGCTCGTCGGCGGGGAGCGGCGCGGGGCCGAAGGCGGGCAGCAGGCGCTCCCACACCAGGTCGAGCACCGCCTGCATATCAGGGAGGCCGCCTGTGATCGCGATGACCGCATCCTGCTCGGGCATCACCACACAGAACTGGCCGAAGGCGCCGTCGCCGCGGTAGGCGCCGTGGCGGCAGCGCCAGAACTGGAAGCCGTAGCCTTGCTGCCAGTCGATATTGGGGTTGCCGGAGGCGCTGTTATCGCTGTGGAACTTGGTGGCCTCGGCCACCCAACCCTCCGGCAGCAGCCGCTCGCCCCGCCAGACACCGTCCTGAAGGTAAAGCTGGCCGAAGTTCGCGATCGCCTCGGTGGTGGTGCTCAGACCGTAGCCGCCCGTGTTGATGCCCCGCGGGCAGCGCTCCCAGGTGGCGCCGTGGATGCCCAGCGGGGTGAGCAAGCGCGGCTGCAGGTACTCCAGCAGCGTAATGCCGGTGACGCGCTGGAGGATCGCCGAGAGCATGTAGGTGGCGCCGGTGTTGTAGAGGAAGTGGGTGCCGGGCGGGTACGCCACAGGGCACTCGAGAAAGGCCCGCACCCAGTTGCCGTCCTCGCGCCGGTGCAGCGTCTCGGTGGTGTCGAAGTCGTGGCCGGTGGACATCGCCAGCAGGTGGCGCACCCGCATCGCGGCGAGGTTCGCGCTCACCTCGGCCGGCGTGTCATCAGGGAAGAAAGAGATGACAGTATCATCGAGCGAGAGCAAACCCTCGTGGACGGCGAGGCCGATCGCGCTGGAGGTAAAGCTCTTGCTCAGCGAGAAGAGCATGTGGGGCTTCTCTGCCGCGTAGGGCTCCCACCAGCCCTCGGCCACCACGTGGCCGTGCCGCAGCAGCATGAAGCTGTGCAGCTCCTTAATCTCCCGCTCCGCCGCCTCCACAAAGCCGAGGATCGCCTCAGAACGGATGCCCTGCGCCTCAGGGGCGCTGCGCGGTAGATGGTCGCTTACTGTCACGTGATTCGCTCCTCAACAAGAATCGTCGCCTGGTGTAAGGCCGAACATTGGCTGCGCCAATGTTCGGCCTTACGTGGCCATTGCTTCGGCCTTCTCGATCCCTCGTAACTCCACCCGTGCATCGAAGGCGGACTGGCCGCCCGGGATGCGCGCGGCGTCCACCAGATTCACTTGGGAGGGCTCCAACGCCCCGACGCCGTTCGTGAGGCGGTTCAGCCCGAACCAGCCATCCCGCAGCCAGACCACGCCGGGCCGCACGTCGTCGGTGACCCGCAGCCGCACCCGCAGCTCGCCGCCGTCGTTGAAGAGCAGGGCCGCGTCGCCTGTGGCGAGGCCGCGATCGGCGGCGTCGAGCGGGTGGACCCAGAGCTCAGGCTCGGGCTCGAGCTTCGCGAGGGAGGGCAGGGCGCGGCCCTGGTCGTAGAAGGAGTGGAAGTGGTTGATCGTGCGCCCCTGGCCGAGTTGCAGCGGGAAGCGCGCCTCCAGCGCGGGGTCGGGCGCGGTGAAGCTGGAATCAGTGTAAGTGGGGAGCGGCGGTAGGCCGACGTTCGCGGCGCGCTCGCTCCAGAACTCGACCTTGCCCGATGGCGTGTGAAAGCGCCGGTCGGGGTAGGCGACGTGGGAGAGGCCGGCCCGCTCCCAGCGGCCGCCGGCGGCGCGGAGGCGTTCGACGGTGAGCGAATTACCGTCGGCGTCGCGCTGCGGGGCCAACCAGACATTCATGTAGCTTTCCACATCGGGCCAGGGGAAGAAGTCGGGCACGTCGAGGCGAGCGGCGAGCTCGCGCAGCAGAGCGATCACCGGGCGGGCCTCGCCGGCCGGCGGGAGCGCCCGCTCCATCAGGTAGATGTGGGTAGCCGTATCCTTGATGCCGAGCTCCTCCAACCAGACGGTGCCGGGCAGCACGATATCGGCGGCGCGCCGCACGGTCTCGCTGCTGAAGATCTCCATCGCCACGACCAGCCCGGTGCGGGCGAGGCCCCGCTCGACGGCGCCGCTGTCGGCGAAGGAGGAGAGCATATTGGTGCCGAGCAGAAAGAGCACGTCGAGCTGCCCGCCCTCCAGCGCGGCGGCGATCGAGGGCATGTGGTTCGGCACATAGCGGCCGGGCGGTCGACGGTCGGCGGCCTCGAGGGCGGCGTAGCCGGCGCCGCGGGTGAAGCCGCGGTGGCGCGGGCCGAAGCCGCCGCCGGGCAGGCCGAGCTGGCCGGTGAGGGCGGGGAGGCAGGCGATGGCTCGGGCGGCCTCCCAGCCGTGGCGATGCTTGAAGAGCGAGCTGCCGCCGAGGACGATCATCGCGGGGGTCTCGGTGGCGTAGAGCCGCGCTAAGCGCCGGATGGCCTCCGCGTCGAGCCCGGTGATCGGCGCGGCCCACTCGGGCGTGAGGGGCGCCACGTGGGCGGCGAACTCCTCTGCGCCGACGGTATGATCGGCCAGGAACTCGCGATCGGCCAGGCCCTCGGCGAGGATCACATTGGCCATGGCGAGGGCGAGGGCGGCGTCGGTGCCGGGGCGCAGCACCAGGGTCTCGTCGGCGTGGCGCGAGGCTTCGGTGCGCCGGCAGTCGATCGCGATCACGCGGGCGCCGCGGCGGCGGGCGGCCACCAGGTGAGGCGCAGTGGTGGGCTGGCTCGTCAGGTTAGCGCCCCACATCAGGATGGTGCGGCTGTTGGCCGCCATATCCTCCTTGGTGTTGCACTCGAGCACGCCCGTGAGGCCGAGCCCGTAGCCGCCGAGGGCCCAGCAGATCATGGCAGGGTTCCAGACCTGCAGGCCGGCCAGGTGGGCGAAGCGCATGATCAGCGGGCGAGCTATGCCGGTGACGCTCACGCCGTGGCCCATCCAGATTCCGACACGGTCGCGCTCCGTGCGCTCGATCGCCGCGACGATCGTGTCAATGGCCGTCTCCCAGCTGATCGGCTCCCAGCGATCCGAGCCGCGTGGCCCCACCCGGCGTAACGGCGTGAGCAGGCGGCGGGGGTTGTCGCGGATCTCGTGGGCCGCCCGGCCGCGCACGCAGAGAAAACCACGGCTATCGGGGTTCTCGGGATCGCCCTCGACCGCGATCACCCGCTCCCCATCCACCGTCACGCGCATGCCGCAGTAGGTGGGGTGGCAGTTCATCGGACACATCGTGGTGATGACGCTGCGCGTGGGCGCGAGCGTCATCGTGTGTGTGCTGGTCATCGGGCGCTCTCCGCTTGCCGTTGTTCGAGTGGCACCATTGTACCACTCGGCGCCCGTCCGGCAGCGCCGTGCGGAGAGCGTCGATCTACGGGCCGAGTGGCGCTATCGCTTGGCGGGGTTCGCGGTATGGGGCCGCTTGCCAAGATCGCGCCAACTCTCCTCCTCGACCTCGACGCCGTAATGCTTCGCCGCTTTACGGATATTGGCGAAGGCGAGGTCGCGGTCGGCATCGGAGACATCCTTGACCTGATCGAAGCGGGCAAGAGCGTTCCGGACATGCTCGGCATCAGTCAGGGGCTCTTTGCGCTGCTTCGGGAACGCGAACACACTCTCGGGGAGCTCGTTGCGCTCCCTGGTATCCAGGGTTCCGTGCGTCGTATGGGGCTCCCAGGTGGTCTTCTGCGCCATCATTGCCTCCTCGTGTCGTCCCATCCGCGAGGGTGGGAAGAGGGATCACGAGCCAGATGTTGCAGAAGCCGTGCCGCAGGGCCGAAGTATTCGCCCAGTGAATGCTTCGGCCCTACGTTCCGTGCGACGGATGTGGTCCTACTTTAATAGAGGAACATCGGCTTGCCGAGCAGGTGGGTGATGTGGGGCCGGTAGGTGTTCACATCGTAGAGCTCGGGCACATCCACCCGCTTGAGGCCCTGGGTGCAGGTGTCTACGTTCACCGTGGTGTAGACGCCGTTCTGCAGCGCGACCATGAGGCCCTGGTGGCCCCGCTCGAGCTCCTGGATGGCGAGGTTGCCATAGGAGGTCGCGACCATACGGTCGAGCGAGTCGGGGGCGCCGGCCCGCATCAGGTAGGCGAGCTGCTGGTTGACCACATCCACGCCGGTGAGCTGCTTGAGGGCCTCGCCGACGATCGAGCCGATGCCGCCGAGCTTCCGGTGGCCGTAGGCGTCCTCCTGGCCGTACTCGATCACCTGGCCGCCGATCATGCTGGCGCCCTCAGAGACGACCACGACCGCGTAGTTGCTCGGGTTGGCGGCCCGGTCCTCCATCACCAGGGTGGCGAGGCGCTCCACATCGAAGGGCACCTCGCTGATCAGCGCCCGGTCGGCGTCGGCGAGATAAGCGGAGATCAGGGCCGTCTCACCGCTGTTGCGGCCAAACAGCTCGACCACCGCGATCCGCTCGTGGCTGCCAGCGGGCGTGCGCAGGGCATTGATAAACTCCACGCTGCGAGTGATGGCGGTGCTGAAGCCGATGCAGTAGTCGGTGCCGAAGACATCGTTGTCCATCGTCTTGGGCACGGCGATCACCGGCACATTCTCCTGGTGGAGGCGCACGGCGTAGGAGAGGGTATCGTCGCCGCCGATGGGGATGAGCGCGTCGAGCTTTAAGGCTTCGATCGCCTCCAGCACATGGGATGTGCAGTCAACCGTCTTGTTCTCGCCGAACGGGAAGCGGTCCCGCAGGAACTCGGGCATATCCTGGGGGCGTACACGCTGGGGGTTGGTGCGCGAGGTGTGCAGATGGGTGCCGCCGTAGCGGTCAATGGTACGCACATCGCGCCTGGTGAGTGGCTCAACCCACTCCGGCTGCTCCTCGGGGGTGAGGTCAGGGTTGTAGTTGAGCAGCCCGGCCCACCCGCGCCTGATACCCACGACCTCCCAGCCATTGTCGGCGGCCCGGTTGACGACCGCCTTGATACAGGGATTCAGGCCGGGCACATCGCCGCCGCCTGTCAAAATACCGATTCGCATAGACTCCTCGCTACTCTTTACTCGTCGCACCTGGCGTGCCGGCCTGGAGGGGCCGCCGCTTCAGGACGCTCTTCCAGCTGTCTCATATTGTAGCACCCCGTGGGCTGCGAGCGTCTCAAGGGCGCGGGCGACGAGCCGGTTCGGGTCGGCCTCGTAGCGAGTGAAGGCCGCCACGATCGTCACGCCGCTGGCGGGGAAGTGCCACATGGCGGTGCGGTAGCCGCCGAGGGCGCCGGTGTGGCCGATCGCCAGGCGCGCCGCGGCGGGCAGCCCCGCGCCCGGCACGGTGCGACGCATCAGGCCGAGGCTGTAGGCGAGGTCGGGCGACCAGACGCCGCCGGTGTCGACGAAGGTGAGCAGCGGGCCCATCAGCTCGGGCTTCAGCAGGGCGCCCCAAACGAGCGCCTGGGCGAAGCGGCCGAGATCGTCGACGGTGGAGGTGAGGCCACCGGCGGCCCAGGCCACCGACATGTTGAGCGCGGTGTAGTCGGTCGAGCCCACGTAGCCGTGGGCGAGGTCGCCGGGGTCGGCGCTCGGCGGCGCGAGGGCGGTGCGGTGCAGGCCGAGGGGCTCGATCACCCGCTGGCGCAACTCGTGGTCGAGGGAGTTGCCCGTCACCCGCTCGATGATCAACCCGAGGAGGATGTAGTTAGTGTTGGAGTAGGCCCAGCGCCCCGCCGCGCCGGGCGCGAAGAGCCGGGGCCGGCGCAGCGCCTCGGCCACGAGCTCCTCGGGGCGCCAGACGCGCTCGGGCTCGCGGCGGGCGCGGGCAACGATCCCATCGCTGAGGTAGTCGGGGAGACCGCTGGTGTGGGCGAGCAGGTGGCGGACGAGGATCCGCTCGCCGCCCGGCACCAAGCCGGGCAGCCAGTGCTCCACGCTATGGTCGAGCAGCAGCCAACCCTCCTGCACCAGCTGAAGGGCCACCACCGCCACGAAGGGCTTGGTGACGCTCGCCACGCGCACGCGGGCGCCTGGCGCGAGCGGCGCGCCGGTGGCCACGTCGGCCACGCCGCTGGCGCCGCTGTACACACCCAAGCCGGGCACCTCCACAAAGAGCAGCGCGCCCTGTGCTCTCGCCTCGGCTCTGGCGGCGGCCAGCGCGGCATCCAGCGCCGGGGCGAAGGCGAGCCCTGGCGCGGCACGGGCCGGCGCGGGCGGCAGCAGCGCGAGCAGGATCGCCAGGAGCAGTAGGGGAAGCAAGGGGCGGAGCGACTTCTGAGCCATCATTTCCATACGAGGAGCGCTGACGTGCTGAGGGGCGGCCACGACGGGCCGCCCTTACAGTGCAGACCGCTCCCTATACCCCATCCTCTACCAGTGGAGGGCCACACCGACGTAGGTGTTGCGCTCCTTCAGCAGGCCCTCGTACATCGTCGGGCTCTCGGAGCCGTGGGCGTAGTGGGTGATCAGGTCATCGATCTTGAGCTTGCCGCTCTCGATGAGGTGCACCAGCAGGCGCAGGCCGCGGTCGCGGACGAAGGGAAACTTCTCGCGGGGGTCGAGGCCGATCGCGGTGCCGTGGGCGCCGATCAGCTGGATCGAGCG
>DAOUGF010000452.1:0-3050 GCA_034429295.1 Chloroflexaceae bacterium | reverse complement strand
CCTCCTGGTCAATGGATGTTCTGGTGCACCCATCGTACCAGAGCGATGCTGGCTCACCAAAAACCTACCCCTCAAAGGGCAGCCGCCCCCTTGGCGGGGGGCGCGGGGGGCAGAGCCCGCCCGCATCCTCACGCCCGTGCAGGTGGTACTGCTTCGGGGCAGCGCCCCGCCACAGCCGTGTCGGTGCAACCGACAAGGGGCGCGGGGGCGGCAGCACCCGAAGGTACTGCCAAAAAACGATTGACACATCTGATCCACAGTGCTAAGATCCTCCCTGCGCTTCGAGGCGCACACGAGGCAACCAAGCAGCTTCGCCGTACGTCCTAAGCCTTGAAGTAAATGAGGGTGCTTGCCCTCCACGACAGCCGACCGCTCGCGCCGACTGCCGCGTCGGCGTTTTTTGTTGTGCAGAAGGGCGCCCGAGCCGCGCTCGCGAGGAGAAACGATCGTATGGCCTCGTCGTTCAAACGCCTGCTGATCGGGAAGCCGATCGCCACCGAGCAGCAGCACCACGAGCGGCTGAGCAAGGTCACCGCCTTGGCCGTCTTCTCATCGGATGCGCTCTCGTCCGTGGCCTATGCCACCGAGGCCATCCTGGCGGTGCTCATCCTGGCGGGGAGCCAGGCCCTGGGCCTCTCGCTCCAGGTCGGCGTGGCCATTGCGGTGCTGCTGGTGGTGGTGGGTTTCTCCTACCGGCAGACGATCCACGCCTACCCGAAGGGCGGCGGCGGTTACATCGTGGCCCGCGAGAATCTCGGTGTGCATGCCGGCCTGGTGGCCGCAGCCGCCCTGCTGATCGACTACGTCCTCACGGTGGCGGTCAGCATCTCGGCCGGCGTCGCGGCCATCACCTCGCTGGCGACCAACTGGGGCTTCCCTCAGCTGCAGAGCTACGCCGTCGAGCTGGCGCTCTGCTTCATCCTGCTCGTCGCCCTGGCGAACCTGCGGGGCATCAAGGAGAGCGGCGCGATCTTCGCCGTGCCCACCTACGCCTTCCTGGTCAGCATCCTAGGCATGATCGGCTACGCTCTGGTGCGCGCTGCTATCGTCGGGCCGACGCCAGTGGTCCACGCCATTCCGCCTGAGTTTCCCGTGGCCGGCGAGGCCGAAGCTCTGGGTCTCTGGCTAATCATGCGGGCCTTCGCAGCGGGCTGTACCGCCCTCACCGGCATCGAGGCGATCAGCGATGGCGTGCCCGCCTTCAGGGCGCCGGAATCGAAGAATGCCGCCACCACCCTCGGCTGGATGGTCGCCCTGCTGGTGACGATGTTCCTCGGCATCACCTGGCTGGCGAACGCTCACGGCGCCGTGCCGAACGACGCCACCCACGAGACGGTCGTCTCGCAGATCGCCCGCACCGTTCTCGGCACCGGCCCGGCCTACTTCGTGATCCAGGTGACCACGGCGCTCATCCTGGTGCTGGCGGCCAATACCGCCTTCGCCGACTTCCCGCGCCTGGCCTCGTTCCTCTCCCGCGATCGCTTCCTGCCGCGGCAGTTCGCCAGCAGGGGCGACCGGCTGGTCTTCTCCAACGGCATCCTGGCGCTCGGCTTCTTCTCGGCCATGCTGGTGGTGCTGTTCAAGGCCAATGAGATCGCCATGCTGCCGCTCTACGCCGTTGGCGTGTTCATCTCGTTCACGCTCTCGCAGGCCGGCATGGTGCAGCACCACCGCCGCCTGAGGGAGGACGGCTGGGAGCGCCGGGCCTTTATCAACGGGACCGGCGCGGCTCTCACCGCTGTGGTGATGCTGGTGCTCGCCGTGACCAAGTTCACCCACGGCGCCTGGGCGGTGCTGGCGCTCATCCCGGTGCTGGTGCTGATCTTCAAGGGCATCCACGCCCATTACAAGAGCGTTGCCCAGCAGCTCTCGCTCGCTACCGCAGCCAGGCCCCGGCCTGTGCGGCGCCTCACCGCGATCGTGCTGGTGAGCGGCATCCACAAAGGCGTGCTGCCGGCCCTGGAGCTGGCCAAGTCGCTTGCGCCCGACAATGTCACGGCGGTCTATGTGAACCTTGACCAGGATCAGACCGATAAGTTGCAGGCCCGCTGGTCCGAGTGGGGCTGCGAGATTCCCCTGGTGGTGCTCGAATCGCCCTACCGCTCGCTGATCACCCCGCTGATGCGCTACATCGACGAGGTGGAAGGGCGCTACGGCGACGATGAGCTGATGGTGATCCTGCCGGAGTTTGTGCCCGCCCACTGGTGGGAGCACCTACTCCACAATCAGACTGGCCTGATCCTGCGGACCGCCCTGATGTTCCGCAAGGGCAAGGTGGTGATCAGCGTGCCGTACCGCTTGGGGCGCTAGCCAGAGGGTGAGAGGGCGGCGCCCGTCGTGCTTTACGGCGCCACCATCGTGAGGGCCGAACGCAGCACCGCGCGGATGCGAGGGCGGCCGATGTGCTTGAGCGCGCTGGAGACGCTCATCCAGCAGGCCTCCTCGATGCCCTCCTCGACGCCTGGGCGTGGCTCACCCGGCTCGGGGTGAACAATGTAGTAGACGACGGTCTTGTGCTTGAGGCGGCTGGCCTTAACGATGTTGTAGTCGCTCTGGGAGACGGCCTCGATCACCACGCCGCCGAGCCCAGTCTCCTCGCGGAGCTCCCGTACGAGGGCCTCGTCGTCGCTCTCGCCGCGTTTGACGCGACCCTTCGGCAGCGTCCACATGCCGCCGCGCTTGCGGATCAGCAGCACCTCAAGTTTGCGGTCGGGCGTTTGTCGGAGCGCCACCGCCCCAACTGCACGGATGGCCATCTGAGCTCCTTTGATCTCGATGTTGCGCTGCGACGTCGAGCCAGCCAGCGTAGGAAGTGCACGCCGTGCGGCGACGGAGGCGCGATTCTGGTACACTATTGTATCAAACGTGAGCCTGCCGCGAGAGATGCCCCGCCGATGACTGCAATCCGCCTGCTCCTGCTCGCTCTGCTGCTCGCCCTCGCCTGGCCGCAGCTGGCCGTCGCTCAGGCCCCCCCGCTCGATCTGGCCACCTACGAGGAGTTGCTGCGGGCGGCGCGCGCTGCCGCAGCCCGCGGCGATCGCATCGGGCTC
>DAOUGF010000451.1:0-6557 GCA_034429295.1 Chloroflexaceae bacterium | reverse complement strand
GCGGGTGACGCCGGAGTTGGCGGCGGAGATCCGGGAGTTAGTGGCCGCAATGGAGCAGGGGCGCGAGGACAGTGGGCAGGAGGCTCCCATCGTGGGCTACCGTATCCCGCGCCAGAACCTGTTCTTCGGCAGGGTGTTGCGGGGCGGCGGGTGGTATCCTGACTACCAGCTGCGGTTGTTGCGGCGCGACGCTGCCCGCTACGACGAGAGCCGCCTGGTCCACGAGTTCCCGCTGCTGGCCGGCGAGGTAGGGTGCCTGCGGGGGCATCTGCGCCACCACAACATCGAGGGGCTCGGCGAGCTCTGGGCCAAGCAGAGCGTCTACGCGCTGGCCGAGGCCCGCACCCTCTACGCGGAGGGGCGCCGGGCCCGCTGGCGCAACTTCGTCGGTGCGCCGGCGCGGGAGCTCTGGCGGCGCTATGTACTCCTCGGCGGCTGGCGCGACGGGCTGCTGGGCCTCTTCCTCTGCGGCACTCTCGCCTGGTTCGAGGTCGTGAAGTTCGCCTTCCTGCGCGGCCTCGCGGCCGCCGCACGTCGGCGGTAGTCCTGCGGCGAGCGCTTGCGCCGCGCCCGTCAGGGCGTTCGGCGCAGTACCACCTGCGCGGTGGGCGGTGTTGCGAGCGGGCTCCGCCCCTCGCGCTCCCCGCCAAGGGGGCGGCTGCCCCCTTGGAACCCCCGAAGCCGGAAGGCCGTACCGTGCCGACGGTTGATGGCGTACCCGACCAATTGTCGGGCAGAGCCATCCGCCTCGGCTGGTGGCAGATTGGCGCTCGGGGTGGTGTGTGAGCATCGGTTGTGCCGCTCCGCCTCCGCACACCAGGTTCCGGAAAGCTTGGCGTCGGCACGCCGGATCGTGCAGGGCGCAACCAGCGGGAGAGGGCCACCACGCTCGGCCAGGGCTCAAGCCCGACGATAAGACGAGATAGCAGATCCGCGGCGGCACAGTACTGGCCTCCTACTTGGGGTCCAGGGGCGAGGCCCCTGGCGCGGGGGAGTCCAGAGGGGGCTGGCGCCAGCCCCTTTGCCGGGGGCGCGGGGATGGCGCCCCGCAGGCTGCCGTCGGCCCGACGAAGGCCAGGGGAGCGGGGCGGCAGCGCCCCGCTTGGTGGCTGCGGGGCGCTCGTGCCAACGGCGTCGTTGGCGAGAGCGTGCGGAAATCCGTATACTGGCTCGCCAACGGACCCGCAGCGACCCGGAGGTGCCCTATGTCGACGCCCCCGAGGCCCGCTCCGCGCCCTTGGTGGCGCGAGCGTGGCGAGCCTTGCGCCCTCACCGCCCTGGCCATCGCCGCCGTCAGTCTGCCGCCCCTGCTCGCCCTCGGCCTCTTCACTCCCGCGCAAGCCGGACGAGCCGCCCTGATCCTTGGCTGGGCCGCCGCCGTGATCCTCCTGCTGCGCCTGCCCCGTCTGCTGCGCGCGGAGCGAGCGCGCCTGGCCTTGCTGGCCGCCCTGTTGATCGCCGGCTTCGCCCTGGCCGGCTGGACGGCTACGCCTCGGCCCGCCGCAGCCCAGCAGAGCGGGCTCACCTTCAAGGCGCCGCCCCGCATCTCCAAGGGTAGCTTCACCCGTATTCTCACCGGCGCCGGCTCGCCCGCCGCCCCCTACGGCGACGAGTTGTACGACATTATCGTCAGCTATGGGCTCGACCCAGCTGTGGCCCTCGCCTTCTTCCAGCACGAGTCCCAGTACTGCACCACCGGCCGCTGCGCCCGCGCCGATCTGCGCAACTGGGGCATGCTGCGCCGCCCGATCCGGGCCAACCGCAGCGCCGGCTCCGCCGAGGGGTTTGTGCGCTACGTCAGCTGGGACGCCAGCGTGCGCGACTGGTGCGAGCTCGTGCTCGGCTATATCAGCAGGGGGCTCGACACGGTGGAGAAGGCCGTCCCCGTCTACGCCCCCCAATCCGACGGCAACGTGCCCACGGCCTACATCAGCGCGATTCGGCGGCAGGTGGCCGCTTGGGCCGGGACCGCCGCCGATCCTACTCTGCGCGCCTACGAAGGCCCGCTCGACCAGGCCCTGATCACTGAGACTTTCCTGGCCTCATCGCTGGAGTTCCACCCCACCTGGGCCTTCCACAACTATATGCTCCGTGAGGCCAGGGCCGGGCGCAGCCTCGGCGCGCCCCTCGACGAGAGCCGCATCATCTCTGTCGGCGGGCAGCGTTTCGCCGTCCAGGTTTTCGCCCTCGATACGCTCTACACCCCGATCGCGCCCGAGGAGGCCGACACGAATTGGAGCGACGTGCGCCGCCTCAGCACCCTCCTGCGCTCGCTCCCCGCCCCCACGGCGGCGCCCACCGCCACCCCCTAGCGCGGCAAGGGAAGAAGGGAGAGAGAAGGGAGTGGGCAGAGCTGATGATAGCCGTCAGGCTCTCCCCGCTCCTTACGGCCGCTCCAGCCCGTACCGCTCTAGCAACTCGTCATCGTCGAGGAAGGGGCCGCTCGGCCCGTCGTACGCCACCGCACCTTCTGCCAGCACCACCATGCGCGGGAAGACCTCGGCGACCATGCGCATATCGTGGGTGGAGACCACCAGCGCCTGCGGCAGCCTCTGGAGCAGCGTTAGGAGCCCACGGCGCGCTCGCGGGTCCAGCCCTGCCGTCGGCTCATCGAGGGCCAGCAGCGCAGGCTCCATCGAGAGCACGGTGGCGATCGCCACCCGCTTGCGCTGCCCGAGGCTCAGATGGTGCGGCATGCGCCCCTCGAAGCCGGCCATGCCCACCTGCTCGAGGGCGCGAGCGACTCGCTCCCGCACGTCGGCTTCGCTGAGGCCCATGTGCAGCGGGCCGAAGGCCACATCGTCGAAGACCGTCGGTGAAAATAGCTGGTCGTCCGGGTCCTGGAAGACCATGCCGATCCGCGAGCGGACCTGCCGCAGCGTTCCCTCGCTGATGGGCTGCCCGTCCACCAGCACCTCCCCGCCGGTGGAGCGTAGCACCCCGTTGAGGTGCAGGAGCAGCGTGCTCTTCCCTGCGCCGTTCGGGCCGACCAGGGCCAGCTTCTCGCCGGGCGCGACCCGCAGCGACACGCCCCGCAGCGCCTCGGTGCCGTCTGGGTAGCGGTAGCACAGCCCTCGCAGCTCGATCATCGCCTGCCGCTCCTGTGGGGGCGGGGCGATCGTCCAGCCCTCAGGGCCTGGCAAATCGGTCGCGTTCGCAACATCCAGCAGGCCCGCTGCGGCCTCTGTCTCTCTGTGGTGAGTCATAGCTCCAGAAAGTTTCGGGGTGCGTTCGGTCCGCTCGCGTGTAGCGTACGGCCGCGCCGTTCCCTGCTTTCTCCCCTTGTTCTATAGCAGGTGGGTCAGGAACACGATCCCCGCCAGGAGCGCCACCCCAACCAGCAGCAGGCCCTGCTCGGCACTGCTGAGCGGGCGCTGCCGCAGGCTCAGCAGTTCGCCGTTATAGCCGCGGCAGAGCATCGCCACGTAGATCCGCTCGCTGCGCTCGTAGGCCCGCAGAAAGAGCGTGCCGACCATCCGGCCGGTAACGGCCGCGCGCCAGGCCACCGAGCGGCCCGCCTTCCGGCCTGGGGCCGCCGCGGCCCGGCACTCCCGCGCCCGCAGCATCCGCTGGGCCTCTTCCGTGAGTACAAACAGGTAGCGGTAGGCGAAGGAGAGCACGGCCACGAGCACGGCCGGCAGACGCAGCGCCCGCAGCGCCCGCAGCAGATCGCTGAACTGACTGGTGGCCGTCAGCAGCAGCGCCGCCTGCACCGAGAGCCACGACTTCAGCAGCACGCTGACGAAGGCCACCAGCCCCGCGTCGCTGGCCGTGAGCCTGAGCGGCCCGAGGGCGAGGCTGAAGAGCGCCGCCCCTGGCCGGCTGAACAGCAGCGTCAGGGCGGCCAACGCGAAGGGGAGGGCTATCAGGGAGCGCCGCAGGATGGCGCCAAGCCCCACCCGCGCCTGGAGCACGGCCCACCAGATCAGCGCGGCGATCGCTGCCATGCCGCCCCACGCCCCGGCGGGCAGCAGCGACAGCGCCAGGATGCAGGCGAGGGTGAGCAGCAGCTTCACTCGCCCATCCAGCCTGTGCACCGGGCTTTCGCCCTCGATGTAGCGCTCAAGAATGGTCGCCATGAGCTCCGTATCGGCCTGAGGAGGCCGCTACCCGCCGGCCTGCTCCCGGCGGGAGCGCAGCAGCAGGGTGACGCCGTAGACCAGGGCGAAGACGATCAGCAGGCCGATGATGCCGGCCACGATGGTCGAGAGCGGGCCATCAAGGCCGGGGATGCTGTAGTCGGGCAGGATGTTGAAGGCAGGCTCCTGCGCCCGCTCCAGAAAGCCCTGATCCTCGGCCACCCGCTCGAGTCCGTCGGGGTCGCCCGAGGCCAGCGGCGAGAGCAGCGCGAGCGCCGCGGCGATCCCTAGCCCTCCCAAGGTGAAGGCGGTCATCGTGCCGCGGCCGGTTACCGGCCGGATCGCCGGGTCCAGCCGAGCGGTCAGGTTTGTCGCCAGATCCGGCCGGGTGGTGAGCACAAAGCTCAGAGCAGCGACGGTGATCAGCCCCTCGCCGATGCCGATGAAGCTATGGACGAAAAGCATCGCGGGAAAAACTACTGCCGCAGAGAGCCCGGAGAGCGCCAGCTGCAGGCTGGTGAGGAGCGCGGCCACCATCACCGAGAGCCAGGCGGCCACGAAGCCCGCCGCCATCACCGCCCACACCCTGCTCCTGAGGAGCCGCAGCAGCCCGGTGCCCGCCCAGTTCCCCACCAGCGCTGTGGCGACGCCCATGTTGAAGCTGTTCGCGCCCAGCGCCAGCAGGCCGCCGTCCTGGAAGAGTAGCGCCTGCAGCGCCACCACGCTGACCATCACTAGCATGCCGGCCCAGGGGCCGAGCAGCATGGCCGCCAGGGCGCCGCCAAGCAGGTGCCCCGAGGTGCCGCCGAGCACCGGAAAGTTCAGCATCTGGGCGGCGAAGATGAACGCGGCCATCACGCCCATCAGCGGCACCTGTCGCTCGTTCAGGCTGCCTACGCGCCTGATGGCCAGACCCAGCGCCGCGATCGTCAGGAGCCACCAGAGCGCCGATACCGGCGCCGACAGGAAGCCATCAGGGATGTGGAGCCCGAGCACAAGGTGCTGGGCCAGCGTCTCGAAAAGCATAATCCCTGCTCCAACTATTCACAGATGCAAATAGGTGCAATAGCATTATAAGTCGGATCGCCAACTTGAACAATAGTACGAAAGCCCGAGGGCCGGCGGATACAGCGCGGCGCCGCGCCCGCGTTGACGGGGCGGGGCGGTAGGCTCTATAATCAGTTGCAACTCTGTGCAGGTACTCCAAGATGGACGAGCAAACACAGCTGATCGAGCGCCTGCGAGCGGCGGGGCACCGGCTCACACCCCAGCGACGCCTTGTGCTTGAGGCGCTGCAGGCCAGCGACCATCATCTGAGCGCCGAGGAGATCGGCCGCAGCATCAGTGGGCGCTACCCGAGCCTGTCCGTCGATCACACGACGATCTATCGCACGCTGCGCTGGCTCCGCGACGCCGGCCTGGTAAGCGAGACGAGCCTCGGCCAGGGGCATATGGTCTACGCCCTACTCAGCCGCCACCACCACCATCATCTGGTCTGCGAGGGCTGCGGCTGCGTCATCGAGGCTGACTCGAGCCTGCTCGAGCCGTTGCGCCGCGAGCTCGAGCAGCGCTATCGCTTCGCCGCCCGCCTCTCCCATCTCTCGATCTTTGGCCTCTGCGCCGGCTGCCAGGGCGCTTGAGCATGGCTCGCGCCGTGGGGTGACAAGGTGACAAGGGGACAGGGGACAAGGGGACACCTATCGGTGCCGTCAGGATGTCCCCTTGTCCCCAAGCCGAGCGAAGCGAGGCGGTCACCGTGTCACTTAGCCGAGCGAAGCGAGGCGGTCATCCGGCCACCAGCGGGCCCCGCGTAGTATAATTGGGGCGCTTGGCGGCAGGGGCGACAGCGTCGTTGCTCCGCGCCAGCATAGCCAGAGAGGTGGCCGCGATGATCTTTCGCCAGTTGCTCAACGACCAGATCGCCGCAGCGTCCTACCTGATCGGCTGTGTGGCCACCGGTGAGGCCGCGGTGGTGGACCCCAGCCTGCCCGCCGAGGAGTACGCCCTGCTCGCCGCCGACCGCGGCCTGCGCATCACCAGGATCTTCGAGACCCATCTGCACGCCGATTACATCTCCACTGGCCGGGCTCTCGCCGCGCTGACGGGCGCCCGCATCGTGCTGCCCGCTCGCGCCGATGCTCGCTTCCCCCACGACCAGATCGCCGACGGCGAGTGTGTGATGGTGGGCAAGATCGCGATCACCGCCCTCCATACGCCGGGCCACACCCCGGAGCACACCGCCTATCTCGTCACTGACACGCCCCGCGCCGAGCGGCCCTGGTTCGTCCTTACCGGCGACTGTCTGTTCGTGGGCGATGTGGGCCGGGCCGATCTGGTGGACCTCCCCGATACTGGCCCCGATCCGCTCTACACCAGCATCTTCGAGCGGCTGCTCACCCTCCCCGACGATGTGGAGATCTACCCTGGCCACTACGGCGGCTCGGCCTGCGGCGGCAAGGCGATGAGCGGTAAGGTCTC